>CBKYSX010000665.1:0-3136 GCA_966690745.1 uncultured Ardenticatenales bacterium | reverse complement strand
GCGGGTGCCTATGATGTAACCCACAACGGCGATACCGATGGCTTCGTCACAAAGATTAACAGTGATGGTAGCGGGCTGGTCTACAGCACCTTTCTGGGCGGCGCGGCGGCCGATGTCGCCCTCAATATCGCCGTTGACGATGCCGACAATGCCTATGTGGGCGGTTACACCGGTTCGTCTGCCTTCCCGACCAGCCCTGATGGCTACGACCGCACCTATAACGGCAATAGTGATGGTTTTGTCACGAAAATCACCGCGCCGGGGAGTGCGCTCGACTATAGTACCTTCCTTGGCGGTGTCTTAGTCGATGGAATCTACACGCTAGCCGTAGACGCGACGGGACTTACCGTTGCCGCAGGAACCACGTATTCGCCCAATTTCCCCACGACCGCCGGGGCATACGACACCCAGCTGAGCGGGCAATCTGATGGCTTTGTGTCGAAACTCGAACTGGGCGATGTCGTCCCACCCACCGCTACGCCCACAGCACCCGCCACCCTGCCCCCCACTTCAACTGCCACGCCGGGTTCCTCCGCCACGCCGAATCCGTCCGTTTCGCCAACACCCACCGTCACACCGAATCCGTCCATCTCGCCAACGCCCACCGTCACGCCGAACCCGTCCATTTCGCCGACAGCAACCGTCACGCCCACGCACCGCCTGTTCTTGCCGCACGTTCTACGCGACTAGAAGCCGTTTCCGTTCTCCCCCTCCTGCGAGAGGGTTGGGGGTGGGTTCCGTTTTTTCTCGTTTCTCATTTCCCCTTTCGCATTTGGCGTTTCGTCTTTTCCATTGCGCGTTCCCCCCGCCCTAAAGGGACGGTGTATTGACAAAAGAGGATAGTGCAGGAATACCCCCTCTTGGGAGGGGGGAAGGGGGGTGGGTTTTCGTTCTCTCCTGCTTTAATCTTGTTTGTCAGTACACTGCGGGGCTAGCTACATGTGCCTACGAGGTGGGTTTCCATTTTCCCGTTTCTCTTTTTCCATTTCCCGTCGTTACTGCCCACAACGGGGAGGTTGTAGACTCCCGACTTACAACATCGGCAACATCTCCTACTCGCCCGGTTGTGCCGCCACACGGTTAGTCTGTAGAATAAGAGCAAAACATAGGGAGTATCATCTCCCGGCAGGGTTCCTATCACCAATCCGGTTCTTCATAAAGGTAGCAACCTGTGAAAAAGAATTTCCCTCTATGGGCAATGACACGCGCAACTCCCGCCGATATCGTTGCGGTACATCAGGCGCAAAAAGAGGGCTACTTGCAGATTAAGTGGCCCCCCATGAATGAGCTTCGGGCATGGGCAAAATTTCAAGGATGGCGTATGCCCTGGTTTGGCTTTGAATCTGCCTTTATGAAAACCATGCTGACTACCGAGCGAGACTTTACTCTGGCACTTAGCGCGTCCGGTATTGAACTTGAGATTCCGAAAGAGTCCTACACGATCACGGCGGAACAACTAGCGGCGTTGGATTCCCTGTATGATACAGTCGAAGATTTGGGTAGCGGAGGAATCTATCGCCCGGGCTGGCGGGTGCTGGTGGCGGAACTGCGCGACATCCGCCGGGCGGTCGAAGCCGGGGTGAAGGTCTCGGTTCCCGATAAAACCGAGCCGTTGCACTCCTTTCAGGGCTTTTATGCGTGGGCACACGGGCGTTACTATTTGCTTGAAGAGGGTTACGACAGTTGGATAGGCGACGACGATTCGTAATTATGCACCACGCAACCGCCCACGCCACGCATAACCATCCGCTCCACACCTCTCTATCTCTCAAAGCGTTGGCATCCCCAACAGCCCCCGCAACACCTCACATTCGCCCAGATGGACAAAGGCGTGTGCCAGCACTGTTTGCATCAACGTATACTCCTTCGCCCTGCCCTCCCACCGCCGCGCCACAAATGCCGCTTCGGGCGCAAACGCCCCCGCCGCATACAAGCGTTCGATCACCGCCGCGTTAATCGGCTCTGCCAATACCTCCAACCGCAATTCCCGCACCACCGCCTGTGTGCGCCGCCCCACCGCCTCGCGGTACGCCAGCAACGCTTCGACATCCACCGCCGCGTTAAAGGCATCCACCTCTGCATAACTCATCCCCGACCCCAAATCCCGCCGCGCCACATTCAGTTTTGCGCCCCAATCTCCCTCATCCCACACCTGTTCACACTCTGCCACAATTACATTCACCCCGATATCCTCCGAACGCGAGTGATGCCACAACACCCACGCCATCGAATTTAACCCAGCCTGCGGACGGCTCCGAATCTGCTGCGTCGTCAAATCCTTCAGCGCAATATCCTGCGCCGACGGACTGCCCCCCGCCATCGTCGCGCTATGCGCCCGTGCGTGTTGCGTTAAATACAAATCTCGAAAATCCATAATTTCCTCGCTTTGGTCATCGTTATCTATTACCTCTCCACGCCGCACGTTTAAACATGGAACCTACGGTGGGAATGAAAATACTTACCCTTCCCCGTCCGTCTAATTGGATATGCCCAACCCCGGCACACAACTATCGGAGATATATTTCATCTGGCTCTGGTCTTGATTCATCGGGATACCAATGGCGTTGTGGCGCGAAATCTGTTGCACTAATTCCCCGTCGGGCATCATTACCCCGAAGGCATCGGTGTAATAGGTTTCAACCCCATCCTGATTGTACCAGTAAACCGGTCCGTGATACGCCTCCCGCGCACAACCGTGAAAGTCGGTTCCATACCCGTCATCAAAATAATCGTCAGTGTAGAGCAATTGGGTATGGTCGGCTCCGTTCATAATAGTGATGGGGTCAAAAACCGCCGTTGAGCCGTGCACCAACAGACGCTCCCCGATGGCTAATTTGAAAAGCCAAATTTCATAGAGCGACCCTATATCGCACCCCGTTCCCGGCAACGTGACCACTGCCCGCCCGATGTCATTGGTCGGGTCATTGTCCGATAACGACCCATCCCGTTCGCAAATGGAACCCACCAAGCCCGTATCCGCCATGCCTTGCACATGCACTTCATGCCCATCGGGAGCCACCAAATCAAAGGCGAAAGAATGAAATTGGCGGTCATAGCGAGCGACCCCGCCCGTTCCCATGTGCGCGACAATGCGGGTACTGGTGGTTGCCGTGCGTCCTTCGTCATTCGTATCCCC
>CBKYSX010000664.1:0-3139 GCA_966690745.1 uncultured Ardenticatenales bacterium | reverse complement strand
AAAATGAAACCCCCGAACTGTCCTTGCCAACGGAGGCAGTTCTTAAAGATGGTGCGGAAATCTCAGCACCAATCTCTTCCACCGATGATGCGGAATCGGTGTTATCCGATACGGTAGAGCCACCTCCTGTCGAATCGGAAGCACAGACGGCAATGGCTCTCTTTCAAGCAGAAGTAGAGCCTACTGATACTGAAGAACCTACCGGTTTAGAATCTGCCACAGACGACGCGCAAGCGGAGCCTACAGAAATAGCCACCGTAACAGAAGTCCTTTTACAACAGGAGGCAACAGTAGAGGCACCTGAAACCCCTTCTCCTGCTGTGGAGGCGCAACTTCCGCCCGCCCCCTCACGTCCACCAGCACCACCCGTTTTCTTCGTCTGGCATCCTCAGATGAACGAGGAACGGGAAGAGAATGAAGTATTGCCATCCGAACGATGGCGCGAAAGTTACCATTTGCTGGAAGTTACGGGTGCCCTCCATTGGCGCGAGGTCAAAATCCATACTCCCGACCTTCATCTGGGCAGACCGGAAGCGGTCATGCAATACCATACCAAAACCTATTGTGATACGGTGTTGGCGGTGAGTGAGGGGAGGGCAAATCTGTGGTCAAACGGGAAAACGGTTCATCTGCCCACGCTGACCCATGCCGCTACCCCCGCCGCGCAAAATGTGGCGGCGGCGCGTAGTGCCATCAAAGTCGCATTGAATCACCCGAAGGTGCGGGTGCTTACCCCGGCAGGGCAACAACCCCGCGCCCACCGCGACCGTTTGGAAGATGGGCATCTGTTTAATGATGTCCTGATGGCATTGGCAGATGCCCAGTCAACCGGGGTAAAAACCGCTTTTATCAATCTCGATGCGGAACATCCTACCCCTGTACAAGAGCGATTCTATAGCGAACCTCTATTGACTATTTCGCTACACGAACACCCCTCCTTTTTGTATCCCCATACCGGAACAGTGCGTGAAACGGGCAAAGGTAAGGGCGCAGGGTATCATCTGAATATTCCAATGCCCCCTTCCATCAGCGATGCAGGCTATCTGTTAGTGCTGGAGCAGATTATCCTTCCCATGCTTGCGCGTTATCAACCGGAGTTGCTGGTGGTCGTGGGGGGTGTCACGGCTCATGTCAACGACCCTGCTTCTCACCTCTGTCTGACCAGCAAAGGGTATCAACTGTTGATTGCAAAACTTATGGATACCGCCCCCCGTATGGTGTTGTTCGGCGGGGATGCCACCCATTTTGCAACTGCCGCCCGCCTCTGGACGATTGCACTGGCAACCTTAGCGGAACGTACCAATTCTCTGCCGCCTCAAATCCCCGCCGCTCATGCACGGCTATGGGGGGGAGGCACTTTCCATGATACAGAACCACTACTCCGCTCCGCCCCATATCAGGAATATGCTTATGCGTTGTTGGCGCATGAATTGGAGCAGGCACACACCTTACTCCAAGGGCAATGGGAGTTACCCGACCTTCATCTCCCACCCCGCTTGAGCGACCAACGGGAACAATTGCAGGTTGCCCGCCCCAACGGGGAGGTGATTGCAAATTACACATCCAAAGAGCCATCGTTGGGAATGAGTTTTGCCGGGTTGAACGCCTCACTGGGCGATGATGAAGATGATGATGAACTCGCCAGCCGCCGCAATCCACACGCTACTTCCCGTTCTGTCTCCAAATGGGAACAGGATGAAGAAGAGACAACGAAAGTTCCTTCTAAACCCGAAAGACCCCGTGGGCGACGCGAGGAGCCTCCTGCTTCTAACCCGTTAGGGGGGGGCGATAAACGGGGCGGGGTGGACTCCTTCGAGCGACGGAACAACTTCGATAGAGGGCGTGGCACCTCTAACCGTGAGCGTAATGCCCCGTCTGAAAAACGCGATTCGAGCACCCCTGATACACCAACGGGCAATCGCGGAGGCAGAAATGACCGACGCGATAATAAGCCTGCCATTAACACACAGGCAGAGGTAAAATCGCAACAAGGGAATCGGGAACGGCGCGACCATAACCGCCCATCTCGATCTAAGATGCCGCGAAATCCATCGGATACGCCCACAAACGAGAACGACCATTCTGCAACGCCGCCGCGTGGCTCTGCTCATACCGATGACCATAGGAAATCATCTAATTCCTTTAGGGGACACGGACGGGGCGGGAAAGTACAAGGGGAATCCCCGACATCATCTACTCCTCCCTCTGATGGCAATAATGACCCTTCGAAGTCCGGTACGGCGCGGCGGCATCGTCCGCGCCCCCGCCGCTAGGTAACGCCGCATGGATGATATATTTGGTCTTGAATCCTCTGCACCCCCACCCCATTTTAGTATGTTGGCATGGGGGTTTCGGGCGGCACGACTGCTCCATGTAGCGGTGCGTCTTAACCTGTTCACAGTTTTGGAACAACGTCCCTGCGATGCGTATATGCTGGCAAAGCAACTGAATACTAATGGGGAGATGACCGAACGGTTATTAGTAGCATTGGCAGGGTTGGGCTTGGTGCGCCACGATATGGATACATGGCGGAATACGCTGGCGGCTTCGCTTTATTTGGTCAAAGAAAAATCTCTTTATCAAGGGGATGTGATTGAACTTGCCGCGCAAGAATGGGATCAATACACCCATCTTGAACGGCTTATCCGCGAAGGGCGAAGCGAAAATCCCTTTTCCTGGGGACACACCCAAAAACAGTATTTGCGGGCAATTCATGGATTAACCATCGCCGGGTTAGCACAACGGTTAGCGCGACTGGTGCCGTTGGCGGGACGGGGCACGTTGCTGGATGTAGGGGGCGCGCCCGGAACATGGAGCGTTGCGCTGGCACAACGATACCCCACGCTTCGTATCACCCTCACCGACATCGAGGACACAGCGATTGAAACGTTGCGAGTCATCGGGCAATTCGATCTGGCAAAACGTCTTACCTTTAAGACGGTAAAAGCGGTCGCATGGCGCGAAAAATCGTTCGGGCAGAATCAGTATGAGGCTGTCTTGCTCAGCCGCCTTTCTATAGGGGTAGAAGGTACAAGCCTCTCTCAACTGATGAGAGCACATGAAGCACTCAAGGCAGGTGGGGTCGTTATCGTCCATGCCTATCTGTTGGACAATGATTTGAATGGGAGTGGCGAGGCCG
>CBKYSX010000663.1:0-3142 GCA_966690745.1 uncultured Ardenticatenales bacterium | reverse complement strand
TTCATTGCAACTGGTACCTATGCTCCGACTATTGAAGTAGCAGAGGCGTTTGTGGCGGAAATCCGAACCGAATTTAAGGATGCAACTCACAACTGTGTTGCCTATCGCGTTGGGTATGGACCCGGCGCGGCAGAACGCGCCAGTGATGATGGCGAGCCGAGCGGAACGGCAGGTCGCCCCATGTTAGCAGTGCTACAGGGGAGTGATATTGGCGATATTGCTGTGGTAGTAACACGTTATTTTGGGGGCACAAAATTAGGAACAGGAGGATTGGTTCGGGCGTATAGCGGTGCCGTGCGGGCAGTGCTGGCGGAGCTTCCGACCAAACTATTGGTACAACGGGCAGACCGTGCGGTTGAAGTAGAGTACAGTCGTTATGAGATGATGCACCGATTTATTGAAGAACGGGAAGGGCAGATTGAAAGCATGGAATTTGCGGAAGCAGTAACGATTTATTTCTCTTTACCCGTTGATAGAATAGAACTATTTGATCTGGAATTAACCCAATGGTCACACGGACAAATCATGGCAATTACGTTAGAGTAACAGGCACAGGAACTTTCTAATTTTCGCAACGTTTATAAGCCTATAAACCCTTTTTATTAATTTTATTTAACGTCGTCGCCACGCTTTGACGTTCTTGACATGAAGCGTACAATTACCCCACGACATTGTACAAATATGTACAAATCCTAGACCAACAATAGACAATGTGCTTTTCTACGGCTTTTTCTCATAATTACTTGCTATAGAAAAGCAACCCAATAAGCGAGGGCGATTCCCAGTAGTCGTGTCTCCGAAAGGAACATCGCCATGACAAATCAAGAATATCAAAAAGATAGAGATGCAGAAAACGCGTTAGAACTGATACGCAGTGAAAACCCCCACAACCGTAGTGCGGCTGTCGAGCAACTGGGAAGGCTCCGTATCGGGTTGGAAGAACTCCAACTCGCCGCAACAGATCGGAACGGGTATGTACGGGCGGCAGTGGCTGACGCATTGGGAAATTTTTCCATCGAGGAAGTCTCCCTCTATTTGGGAGATATGCTATGGGACGACAATCCGTTTGTGCGGAGTGCCGCCATCCGTAGCCTGGGTCGGGTCGGTGCGGCAGAATATACCAACGATATTCAGGACGCATTAGGGGATGAAAACCCCCATATTCGGGCGGCGGCAGTACGGGCATTAAGCGAATTGGAAAGCCCTGATGCGTGGGAAGTGCTTGCCTCTGCGCTTCAAGATTCCCATCGCAAAGTGCGATTGGAAGCCTCCCGCGCCCTGCGAATTCTGGCAGAGCCGGAAACCCGCCCGATGATTGTGCAAGCTCTTATGGAAGCCTTGCGCCAATCACGAATGGATTTGCCCTTTATCAATGCGCTGATTCAAGCTGTAACCGTGGTCGGTCAGCCGGAAGAAAACGGGGAATTGCTTATTACCCTTCTTCAAGAAGCCGTCGGGTGTCGCACAGTAGCGGCGCGGGCATTGCGTCCTATGCAATATGAACCTGCGCGTCTGCCATTGGAGCGTTCCTTAACCGACCGCAACCCGAACTTACGCCTCGCGGCATTGCAAGCACTTGGCGAACTCAATATTGAGCCTTCGATTGAAGCGGTGCGGGCGTTATTGGCAGATGAGGATAATCGCGTACAACGAACCGCATGCGAATGTTTGGCAATGGTGGGTGATAAACAAGCCATTCCCTTACTGAAAGAAATGGCGAGTAGCCCCAACCCGTTCCTGCGCCCCCGCGCCGTAGAGGGGTTGGCGATGTTGGACCCCGTAGGACACCGAGCACTCTTTGTTGAGTTTCTTCACGACAACAATATGTCGGTGCGGAGTGCTGCGATTGAGGCACTTGCCCCTTTTGCCGGGCAAAGCGATGTGGCGCGGGCATTGCAACAGGCATATAATGATGAAGTCAGCGAACGCTTGCGCCAACGCTTGCGCGAATTGTTGACCTTGCAGGCAACGGGGTAATTTCTACAGTACTATAAAAAGGGACTTGCGGTTGCAAGTCTCTTTTTTGTTGTGTTAAGAGTCACACCATTGGGGTTAAAAATAATTCCCGTCGGGAATTATTTTTAACCCCATATTTTTCTTCAAGTGCGTAATTTCTGTGAACAAAAAATGTTGTTTGCAAGCGAAATTAAAAAGAAGCGGAGTTTTTGATTAAAAGAATGGCATAAACTCCGTTTCAGGCGGGTTTAGCGAGTTTCATGGTAAATCGCCAATACTTCCGCAACCGTCCATGCCTGCGCGAAACAGCCGCGCGGTTCGTGGGGCGCATCCCCATCAAAAATTTCACTCAGCGTCCCGACTGCCTCATCCAACAGATGCCGTTCCATCCCCGCCAATGGTTCTAAGATTTCGGCGCGGCTTGCGCCGATAAAACGTAACGCCCGACAATACGGACCAATCAGCCATCCCCATACGGTTCCATTATGATAGGCACGGTCAAAGTTTTCGGGGGGTCCTGCGTGTTCGGGGCGATACTGTGGATGGTCTGGCGACAGAGAGCGTAACCCCACAGGGGTAAGTAAATGGGCCCGACAGGCATATACAATCGAACGTGCCTGTTCGGAATCAGTCAAAACCGGGTGGGTTAAAGATAGGGCAAACAGTTGATTGGGGCGAAGCGCAGGGTCGTTTTCGCCGTCACGTTCCAAAACATCAAATAAGTACCCTGTATCAGGGTTCCAAAACCGGGCGAAGGAGTGGCGTGTTTGGTCGGCGACTGATTGGTACTGACTTTTACCAAACTTTACTATCCAGCAAAGCGCGTTGTACCATAACGCCGATAACTCAACGGCTTTACCATGACGGGGAGTAGGCACTTCTTCCCCGATTTTGACATCCATCCATGTCAATTGCGTTCCGGCAGTTCCCGCGATGAGTAACCCATCTGAATCAACATGAATATTGTAACGGGTGCCCTTTTGATGCCATGCGATGATGGATTCTAAAACGGGCAATAGTTCTGCCAAAAAGTTGTCATCGTTAGTCGCCTGCCAGGTACGCCCCACTGCCTCAAAGAACCATAAGGTAGCATCCGCCGTGTTATATTCAGGCATTTCATTGGCTTCCGGAAAGCGATTGGGCAACATCCCTTGATCCACATAGCGGGCGAAGGTACGAAGAATCG
>CBKYSX010000662.1:0-3144 GCA_966690745.1 uncultured Ardenticatenales bacterium | reverse complement strand
GGCAACGTAATAGGTAAGGGGACCGTAAAAATTCAGAACCGTAAAGCCATAGCCAAAGGCAAATTCGGGAAAGATGCGCGGATAGAAATACCCCTGCCGCCACGCCGTTTCCAATCCCATCAAGCGGTAGAGATGGAAGACCCCATCGTGGCTCTCCCAATAGCCCACCGAGCGAAAGAGGGAAAGCATGGCGGGTAATGCTAGCGCAATGACAAGGAGAAAAACAGGAGAGAGGAGAAATGAGAAACGGGAAGTGGTAATCCGCCCCCTGATTATCTCCCAATTGGAAGGACGGCTTTCCGCTTTCTGCTTCCTGCTTCCTGCTTCCTGCGTCCCGTTCATCGTACCGTCACCTCGCCCAACGACACCGCAAAATTGGGCGCGTCTACAGGCAGGCGTTCGCCCGTTTCTTCATGGTACAACCCTACCACCCACGTATATTGCCCTGAGGGTGTACTTCCCGCCTCAAAGCGGTGGCGACTGATGGTCACTTCGTCGGTATCCCATGCGTTGGATGGTACTTGTAGGAAGCCGTCCGCGCCTGTGACGAAATTCCCTTCACCATCTAAGAGATGCAAAAACACTTTATAGGGGCGACCTGTCGGGGCAACGGCTTGCCACACCAATTCAACCTCAAAGGGTTCATCGCTACGGAAACTTTCAGAAGCCGGACTATACCCGACCAACCGCACAGCATTAAACCATTCTTGATTGACAGGAACTGCAACCGCCGGAACTTCATAGGTGCGCGTACGGGGAGTAATCACCACCTTCCCCAAATTCAGGCTCTCGCTCGTTATCCATCCGCCCCATTGCGGAACAGGTAGAGGCGTATCCCCCGCTATTGCAGTGACATACAACGTAAAAGTGCCTTCTAACGTGGGTGGAATTGCCAACGCATAGCGCAAATCAAAGGTGTCCCCGACTTGCCACGCCGATGGCGGAAATTCGGGCGTACCATCGGCGCGGCGGGGTCCCCCCTGGGCGGGGTCAAGGTCTTGGGTCCAAACGGTTTGACCGTCCTGACCGCGAAGCATGACGCGAAACGCCGTTGGCAATGTAGTGCTATCTGCAACATGCACCCGTACCGTCAACGGCAACGACGTAACCGGCGCGGCAAGGGTGGGGGGCAAGTCAATCGCTTGAACACGCATCCCATCGGTGAGCCATTCCCCCCCGGCGGTATCGGCTTCCGTCGGACGTACGACAGGGATATTACTTATCAATACTTTGGGCTGGCTTGCGCCATCGGCGTAGCGAAGCGACCCATCCGGCGCAACCCAATGGAAGCTTACATAGTAGGTGGCGGGGGGTAAGGTTGTGGGAATGTCTATAAATATCGGCAACCGCAGATATTGCCCCGGTTGCCAATGATTGGTAAGGTGTAATCCCTGATACGGATAGCCCTGACTTTGCCCCCACACCTGCCCCGCGCCATCCACCAATCGCGCCACGTATTGATAATTTTGGGTTGGCATCGTTTCGGCTTGCCATAGGGTTTGAATCACCAAGCGTTGCCCTGCCTGACAGGGTGGGGATTCGACCAACGGACGTGCCAGCCCCAATAGTTGAAGCCCATCACCAAAATTCGCCGGGGCGGGCAGTGGCACGGGTAGGGGATTCATCGTGAACAGTTCCCCTTTGGTATCAAACAAGCCTGCTTCTATGCGGGTTTGCCCCGGATATTCCAGATAATCCAATCGTCCGTAATGCTCTTCGTAATAATCCTTCAATTCACGCCACGTATCGTGGGTACTATCGGGAGGACCCCATACCACCCATACCCGTTCGTATCCTCCGGCAACGGAACGATAGCTCGCTTCGCGTTGGTCCTGGTCTGTTTCTCCGTAGGGGGGCAACACTTCCCATGCCACATCCGGGGCAAAATATTGCAAAGCATGTTGCAGAATGGGGTCATTCATCACAATCACGTCTTTGGGGGCATATCGTTGTGCCAGTGCTTCAAACATCGGGCGAACATCGTTTTTGAGGGGAATATCGGGCGCGAAGTAGTGAACCGTTGAAAGCGACCAGCCATACCCAAATAACAAAATAACCATTACAGAAATCCAACGGCGCATTTCATATAGCCGTACCAACCCGAATGCCCACAACAGATAAAATACCGGTGCCACCACAAACGCATGGCGCACATTCTGATAAATCGGTTTGATGTAGCCCAGCGCGGCAATCGCCGCAATCGGTAGAACGAACCCGATTCCCAACAACATCGCCAATTGCCACCCCCCAACCCGTTTAGCTTGCCATAGACCCAATCCCAATATCGCCCATGCCACAGGCAACAACCACCAAATTTCCTCCCAGCGGCTTACAAAGCGAGGTGTTCCCAATGCAAAAGATTGAACCACATCGGCGGCAATCGCGTGTAGGGGCATAAAAAAGAAATCCCGTTCCGCCCCCAATGTTAAACGGTTGATCGCAAAAGGAATCAATGGAAACGCGACAAGTACCGCCGCCACACCCACTGTTACCACCATACGCGGGTGGCGTGGATAGAGCACCAACGCTAACCAGAGCAATTGCGCCCCCACAATATAAAACGAGATATAGTGGGTGTAAATCATCACGGCAACGGTCAGTCCGTAGACGATTACCGTAGCCCATGGAAAGCGGTTGGTATCTGATTGATACCATCGCCAAAGTAAACCAAAGGAAAGTGTGGCAGGCACCAACAAAAAGGCGTACATCCGCAATTCTTGCGCGTACCACCATAACACGGGCGACACTGCCCCCAGCAACGCCGCAATCCGCCCCAATCTTTCATTCCCTACCCTTTTCCCCACCCTATAAAGCAAAAAGATGAAAATCAAGGTGCACAAAACCGAAAACAGGCGCAATGCCCACAATTCAAACCCTACTATCCTTCCCCACATCCCTAACAATAGAAAAAAGAGCGGTGGAACCGTATTCGGGGTCATCGCTCTCGCAACGGGAATCCGATTTGCCAGGATTTCATCCAAAGGCAGACGTACCTGATAGAGCGTTAACCCTTCATCCTGCCAAATGCCGCGGCTCTCTATTTGCAGAAGAAGCAAAATAAGCGCAAGGGTTCCTACAATGCCTCGAAAGAGCCACTGCCGCCATCGTGAGCCGTGCCGTGAATCAGGGGGTCGCATTATGCCA
>CBKYSX010000661.1:0-3145 GCA_966690745.1 uncultured Ardenticatenales bacterium | reverse complement strand
ACCCTCTGGACGATATTAGTCTACTGGCAACCTTCGCCCTTGACCTGGGCTTGTCCGTACCGGAACGAACAACCCCGACTGCCGCCTTTACCTTAGATGAGGGGTTGGCGTACCTGTTAGAACGTGCCAGAAATGCGAATCTTCTGCCGCCCGATAGCACCGATTCGCAGATTCGCACCTTGTTCCGGCTGTTCCGCCAAAATATGATTGCCCTCTCCCGTTATACCCCCCGCCCCTATGCGGGGAATGTAACCCTACTCCGCGCCGAAACACTGTTAAAGGGGCAACGCATGGCGGACGATATGTTGGGGTGGGGGGCGTTGGTTTCAGGCAACTTGAAGGTACATCCTATTCCGGGCAACCACTTTACGATGGTACGTCCGCCGTATGTGGGTGCGGTGGCGGAACAGATTAGGGAATGGGTAAAGAATAATCAGGGATAAATGCTGGAGTCCCTATACCAACACGCCCTTTTGAATACTATACCTCCCAACGGCGGGCGGGTCATGAGTTCCATTTTGGATGTTTCGCTAAGGTGTGACCCGCCCCTACCTTTTATTTGGGGCGTGGGGGTGAGGAATCAAAGAGGGGATGGGGTGTCCCTAAAACGACAGAATCTACGAAATCGACAGAATCGAATCAAACGGACACCCCTCTATAGAGTAGATTTTGTCGCCATCAGGTCGTTTGCCATTGCGAGGGGGGTGTCCATTTGAGTGGCAAACGTGGCAATTGTCGAAATGGAATGACCGTTCAAGGGGTTTCCGTTCCCCCCGCCCTAAAGGGATGGTGTATTGACAAACGAGGTTCGTGCAGGATGCACCGAGTTCCCTAGGCTAATGAACATTAAGAAGATAACGCCGTAACGCGCCTGGTTCCCCGCTCTAAAGAGGCGGGGCTATAGACCCGTTGTTTGTGAAGGTATCTTGGGAAACAACGGGTCTATAGTGTGCAACCCACATGCGCGTAGCGAAGTCACTTTAGTGCCGTGAGCACAGGAAATGCACCAACCGTTTTTGTCAGTACAGGACGGGGCTGGCGACATGTGCTTGTGGAGCAGTTTCCATTCCCAACGGGGGGCGGGTCACAAGTTCCATTTTGGGAAGTCCGCCCGGAATGTGACCCGCCCCTACCTTCCTTGCCTTTCTCTGGGTCCTTTGTGCCCTCTGTGGTGAATCTGCCGTTTTCTGCGTCCCGCGTCCTGCGTTCCCCGCCCTAAAGGAACGGGGCTATAAGAAGGAAATCCTTATGGATGCTACCGTTGTAAAACCCACGCCCGCGCTTACGCCAAAAATGCTCTTTTTTGGCTTGTTGTGGTTGGGGCAATTGGTTTCCACCGTTGGCTCAACGCTGACCCGCTTCGCCTTTGGCGTGTATGTTTTGCAAGAAACGGGTTCAGCCACCCAATACGCGCTGATTTCCTTTTTCGCTCTCGCCCCCGCCATTCTGGTACTACCCATCGCCGGACCATTGGTAGACCGATGGGATCGTCGCTGGACCATGATTTTCAGCGATACGGGCGCGGGCATCAGTACCGTGATTGCGTGGTATTTGTTGAGCATCGGGCAACTGGAAACATGGCATATCTACGTGCTGGTATCGGTGAACGCCGCCTTTGGCTCCTTCCAAAACCCCGCTTTCAATTCCTCGATTCCCCTGCTCGTTCCGAAACAGCAGTTGGGGCGGGCGAACGGGTTGGTGCGGATTATTCCGGCGGTGGCGCGGGTGGTCGTGCCTGCCTTCGCGGGGCTGTTGCTGACCATGTTTACCATGCAGGGAATTCTGCTGATTGACCTCACGACCTTCTTCTTCGCGTTGGGAACGGTCTTACTGATTCGGATTCCGGCTCCGCCTGTAGGGGCAGAAAAGAAAGAGCGCAAATCGTTCTTTAAGGAGGCGGCGCGGGGGTGGACATATATTCAAAGCCAGCCGGGGTTGCGAAATATGCTGATGTTTCTGGCGATTACCAACCTAACATTGGGCATGGTCTGGCTCTTGATTATCCCGTTGGTGCTGACCTTTACCGATGCCGCCGGGCTGGGAGTAGTGCTGGCACTGGCGGGGAGCGGGATGTTGGTCGGGGGCATTGCGATGGGCGTGTGGGGCGGACCCAAACGGCGGGTGTTGGGCGTATTATTCTTCACCTTTGTACAGGGTTTCGTCTTGCTTCTAGGCGGCTTACAACCAAGTGCGCCGTTGGTGGTGATTGCCGCCTTTATTTTCCTTTTTAGTTTTCAAGTGGTGATGGGAACCGAACGGGCGTTGTGGCAAACCAAAGTGCCCTTGGATGTACAGGGGCGCGTTCATGCGATTCACGAAATGGTGGCGTTGATGGCAACAGGGCTGGCATTTCTGCTCTCCGGCCCGCTCACTGATTATGTTTTTGAGCCGCTGTTAGCACCCGATGGGGCGTTGGCGGGGACGGTGGGGCAGGTGATTGGCACAGGGGACGGGCGCGGCATCGGCTTCCTCTTTATTGTGCTGGGCGCGTTGACCATTGTGGCGACCATCGTTGCCTATCTGAATCCGGCAATTCGCCATGTTGAAGTGGATATTCCCGATGCCAT
Organism: uncultured Ardenticatenales bacterium; assembly: GCA_966690745.1. Lineage (GTDB taxonomy): Bacteria > Chloroflexota > Anaerolineae > Ardenticatenales > Ardenticatenaceae > CBKYSX01. The sequence continues at coordinate 578 of CBKYSX010000661.1, read as the reverse complement.
TGCCGACGAACCCGAAACCCTTGCCCCCACCAAACCAACGCCTGCCCCGAAAGGCAAACCAAAACGCAACCCCGTCCTAAAATGGCTGGGGCGGATCGGGTTATTCTTGCTGGCGGTGGTATTGATTGCGGCGGGAGTGGTAACATGGCTGGCGGTGCGTCCGTGGCCCCAGACCAATGGTACGCTTGCGGTGGCGGGGCTAACCGATAATGTGCGGGTGGTGCGCGACCAAAGCGGCATCCCCCACATCTACGCCGCCAACGAGCAGGATTTGTTCTTTGCGCAGGGGTATGTCCACGCGCAGGATCGCCTCTGGCAGATGGATTATTACCGGCGACTGGGCAACGGACGCTTTAGCGAGATTCTGGGAGACCGTTTGCAATTCACCGACCGCTTTCTGCGAACGGTGGGGTTGCGCCGCCATGCCGAACGGGCATTGGCAGAGGTAGATGCGGAGACGCTTGCCTTTTTAGAGGCATATTGTGATGGTGTAAATGCCTACATTGACAGCCATCGCAACAATCTGCCTATTGAATACGCCCTGATTGGTGCGCCCGTGCCTGAACCCTGGACTCCCG
>CBKYSX010000660.1:0-3155 GCA_966690745.1 uncultured Ardenticatenales bacterium | reverse complement strand
GCTTCAAAGAGTCAACGTATAAGCAATCGAAAGGAATAAGCCATGCCGAAGTTTAAGAAGCTCAGTGCCGAAGAATTGGCGAAACCCCGCCCCGCAGAAGATGGTGAACGTGCCCGTATTCGTGAAGAGTACAAAACATATCTAAAAGGGTTGAAGATCGAAGAAGGTGGCGAATTGGGGTTAGAAGGGGATGAAAAGAAAATCACCATCAAAAATCGCATCAAACGCGCCGCCGAAGACCTGGGAATCACGATTGTTTTCAAACGTTCCGGTGAAAATTCTGTACGTTTTCAAGTAACCGAGAAGTAAAAACACAACACTCAACGCATAGATGAATTAAAAAGAGACCACCCGTAAGTGGTCTTTTTTTGTTAAGAAAAATTGGTCTATACGCAATGAATTGATCAATACAAAGCAACAAAAGCGGTGTACTTCATTTTTGGGTGTAGCCTTCGCTTTTCCTCTATGGTAGCACAGGTACAATTATTGCAATCCATGATTGTTGCTTAGTCTCCTCTACTTGTAGAAAGGAGCCGCCCTGTGTCCCCTCGTACTGATAGCCTTGACCTGATGGTAGATACCCACGCCACCGAACAGGCAAAAAGCCTCCTCGCCGCGCTCCGCCCCCATTTGCAGGGGGAAGCCCGCTTTGACCTTTACACGCGCACGATGTACGCCACCGATGCGAGTATTTACAAGGTTTTGCCCATCGGTGCGGTTCTGCCACGCACAAACGAAGATGTTCATGCCACGCTTGCCATTGCCCGCGAATACAAGGTGCCGATTGTTGCGCGGGGCGGCGGCTCCAGTCTAGAAGGGCAAACCACCGGCGCGGCGTTGATTATGGATTTTTCCAAATACATGCACCGCGTCTTAGAGGTAAATGCCGAGTCACGAACCGCAAAGGTACAACCTGGACTGGTATTGGACAGCCTGAATCGTCATCTGGCACCACTTGGCTTGATGTACGGTCCCGACCCTGCCAGTAGCAACCGCGCCACCTTTGGCGGCATGATTGGCAACAACAGCACCGGGGCACATTCGATTCTCTATGGAATGACCCATGACCATGTGAAAGCACTGCATGTTCTGTTAGCAGATGGAACAGAAACCATACTGGGCGACCTGACTCCTGAGCAATTACAGCAAAAATTACGGTTGACGAACCACGAAGGTCAGGTCTATCGCGTAAGCCACGAATTGGCGCAGAAACACCGCGCCGAAATCGCCGCCCGCTATCCCCACCATTGGCGAGCGGTCAGCGGCTACGGGTTAGACCGTATGGTAGACCCCGAAGTTTTTAACCTTGCTTCGCTGTTGGTAGGGTCGGAAGGGACACTGGCAGTCACATTGGATGCCACGATTAACCTTGTGCCGCGCCCCACCAAAACCGCGCTTGCCATCATCCATTACCATTCGCTGGATGAGGCGATGGAATCCGTACCGCGCTTATTGGAAGTAGACCCCAGCGCGATTGAATTGATTGACCATTACATGATTGACCTGACGCGCAAAGCACCCGAATATGCGCGACAGTTGACCTTTATTGAAGGCGACCCCAATTGCGTGCTGATTGTCGAATTTTACGGGGAAAGCGATGCAGAACTGACAAGTAAGTTGGAACGGTTGCGTCAGCATGTAGCATTGATTGGCGCGGGGTATACGACGGTGTTGGCGCGAACTGCCGCCGAAATCAGCGATGTATGGGGTGTGCGGAAAGCCGGGTTGGGTTTGCTCATGAGCACCGCCAGCCAATGGAAGCCAATCCCCTTTATTGAGGATGGCTCTGTACCCCCCGCGAAATTACCGATGTTTGTGCGCGAGGTGATGAAGATTTTAGACGCGCATCATGTTTCCGCCGCAATTTATGCCCATGCCAGCGCGGGCTGTTTGCACATTCGTCCGATGTTGAATCTGAAGACCGCCGATGACATCACCAAAATGCGTTCGATTACCGAACAATGGTGCGATGTGATTCTGCAATTGCGCGGTTCTTTTAGCGGCGAACATGGGGACGGACGCGCCCGGAGCGAATGGAACGAAAAACTGTTCGGTTCAACCCTTTATCAGGCGTTTTGCGAACTCAAAGCGGCGTGGGACCCTGCCAATATCCTCAACCCCGGCAACATCGTACACGGGCAACGCATGACCGAAAATTTGCGGTATGGTACGGACTATAAAGCACCCGATTTGCCGTATACCATGCTGTCCTTTGCCGAAACCGATGGCTTTGCCCACGCCGTCGAAATGTGTAGCGGGGTCGGGGTCTGCCGTAAGACCGAAGATGGCGTGATGTGTCCTTCCTATATGGCAACCCGCGAAGAAGAACATTCCACGCGGGGACGCGCCAATGCCCTACGTGGTGCATTGAGCGGTTTATTACCCCGCGAAGAATTGTTTAGCCCCCGTATGTATCAGGTGTTGGATTTGTGTCTGGAATGTAAAGCCTGCGCCACGGAATGCCCCACACAGGTAGACATGGCAAAAATCAAATACGAATACCTCTATCATTATTACCGCAAACATGGGTTGCCGTTCCGCAACCGGCTCTTTGGCAATATCCGTTTGATCAACCAACTTGGTTCTAAAATGGCAAAGGTAAACAATCGCCTTGCCGCATCGCCGCTTGCCAAAATGGTACAAAAACGGTTGGGGATTTCCCCGGAACGCTCCCTGCCCCCCTTTGCGGAAGAGAACTTTTTTACATGGTATTCGATGCACACCCCCCATCCCCACGCCGGGCAAAAGGGGGAAGTGTGCCTCTTCCCGGATACCTTTACGCTTTATAACTACCCTTCGATTGGGATTGCCGCCACCCGCATTCTGGAGCAGGCAGGGTATACCGTGCGGTTGCCTGCCCACCTCGCCTGTTGTGGTCGCCCGCTGATTTCCAAAGGGATGTTGGATGCGGCGGCGGATACGCTGGCACAAGCGGTAGAATCATTGATCCCCTTTGCCCGTAAGGGAACGCCTATTATCGGAATGGAGCCAAGTTGTTTGCTAACCTTCCGTGACGAAGCCGAAAGCCTGTTAAGGAGTGAAGAAGCAACTCTGGTTGCCCGTCATTCGTTGATGTTTGATGAATGGCTGATGGCACAACAGCAAGCGGGCAATCTTGATTTGCTCCAATGGCGTGGCACACCCCGCACCATTTT
>CBKYSX010000659.1:0-3160 GCA_966690745.1 uncultured Ardenticatenales bacterium | reverse complement strand
GGAAGCGTGGGATTGCCCCGCAATGACCATCCGTTGATAGAAATGGGTGCGGTGGGCGGTGAAGATATTTTCGCGTTGTTGCAGGCGGCGCAGGATGGTGTACCCTGCATCAAAGAGAAAGAGCCAGACCATCAGCAGGGCGGGCAGGGCAAAGGCAGGATTGTTTTGTATCGCGGCAATGCCCAGCCAGCCGAAGGTAAAGCCGAGAAAGGCACTGCCCACATCCCCCATAAAAATTTTGGCGGGGGACCAGTTATGAAGCAGAAAGCCGAGGGAACTCCCCGCTACCAATAAGCCCATGTAAGGAATAGTCCCCGCGTTGGCAAGCCAGCCCAATGCAAACCACCCCACCCCCGCTATAAGTGCCTGCCCCCCCGCAATGCCGTCAATCCCATCCATAAAGTTATAGATGTTGGTCATGCCGACCAACCAGAAGAGGGTCAGCGGAATGCCCAGCCAGCCGATGACGAGGGTTCCGACCAGGGGGAGTTGTACTTGTTCCACCCAGCCCCCCACCGCCACGACGAGTGCCGCCGCCAACAGATGCACCCCGAAGCGTACCCTATTGGACAGAGAGCGAACATCATCCAGCCAACTGACCAATGCAATCAGCGCACCCGCAACCGCGTAGGCGATGATGGTGGGGTCGAAGCCGAACAGGGCGACGATGCCTGTGAGGGCGACAAGGACGATGCCCAACCCGCCGCCACGCGGGGTAGGGCGGGTGTGGGAACTGCGTTCGTTGGGGATGTCCAGTAATTGCCCGCGACGGCTGTACCAGCGCACCCCCCATACGATGAGCCAGGAGGCGAGGGCGGCGATGAGGAATATCAGGAGATAGGGAAGGGTGAAATCCATATTAACAGTTCCACGGAGCCAACCCGTATTTTTGCCAGTAGAGCAGAACTTTTAGCCATTCTTCGGAAACGTCCACGATGTCCTGTTCATTGCGCCACCATGTTGTGGGGTCAAAGTCGTCGCCATCGGGCGGGCTGTAGAGGAGGGTAACATTTTCGGCGGCAAGGTGGTGACGCATGACGCACATGGCGCGGCGGCTGTGGAAATAGTTGGTGACGATGACCAGATGTTGGATGTCGTTCTCCTCCATTTCGGCTTTGATGGCGAGGGCATCTTCCCAGGTGCTGGTGCTGTGAAGCAGGCGGATTTGGGATGGGTCTACGCCGAGGCGCAGGGCGTAGGTGCGGGCATAGGCGGGGTCTATAAAACTGCGGGCGGTTTCGGGGACGAGGTTGCCCGTAAACCAGAGTTGGGCTGATGGTTGTTGTTCCCAGAGTGTCACGCCTTGCAGGAGGCGTTGGGGTCCGCCGCCGCCCAGAACGACCACGGCTTCGTTGGCATCGCGGGTGATGGGGTCGACGGGGAGGGTGAGCCAGTCGGCAAGGGGGGGAAGATACCAGCCGGGGTTCAGCAACAGCATCACCAGCAGGGCGATGAGGAGGAGGGGTATGGCGGGGCGACCTTTCCGTTGCATGGGGTGATTCCTAAAGACAAAAAGGGTGGGTGGTACGGGTTGGCACGGGGCTAAAGCACCCGTGCTAAGAGAACCAAGCCTCGCTGAGGCTATCTAACCCGTCAGGGTATCGTTCTCTTAGCACGGGGTTTCAACCCCGTGAACCCGTGAGTCGGCAATGGGGCGATTGTAAGCAGGAACGGTAAAAGGAAAAGAGCGTTTTACTGTCAAAGCAGGAAGGGAAATAAAAAAGAAACCGAGTTTTACACGGCAGAAACTCGGTTTCGTCCGCCCCTGACAACTTTCACTATCAACGAGATTACGAACGGCGGCGGAAGAGGAGGATGGCTCCGGTGAGGAGGAGCATCCCGGCTCCGGCGATGAAGGCGGGGTTGATGAGCGGAAGTGGTGCGGCGAAGGAGGCAAGGTCAATGGCAGTGGGTACGCCAACATTGAGCGTGACCGGCACAGTGACCACCGGCTCATCAGGGTCATTGCTGTTGAGGCAGAGCAGGGCGTTATAGGTTCCGATGGCGAGGGAGGCACTGTTGTACGTTACCGTGACCGCCGAGCCGTTGCCTGCGGGGGTCGTTCCGTTGGCGGGGTTTACCGAGAGCCAGGGGATGTCGGTGGGGGGCGTACAGGCTCCGCTTTCCATCTTGGTCGTAGGGGATTCGGTGATATTCCACGTCATGGTTCCGTTGCCAAGATTTTCGAGAATGAGGACATCATTGCTGACCTGCGGCGGATTCGCGTGAGTTTCATCCAATGTGCCGGGGTTGGGGTTGATGTCGGGGAATTGCGGAATGGGGGTCGGCGTGGCAGTGGGCGGGAGCGGCGTGGGCGTGATGGTGGGCGTATTGGTCGGGGTGGGGGTCGGTCCGGTGCCGGTACGGTTGAAATCCAGACACCATTGTTGGATGGTTCCGGTATCGCCACCCGCCAAATCGGCAATGGTGAGCGTCCAGACACCGCCGGTCATCTGCCCGTCAAAGGCAGAGAGCGGATTGTTGTTGGTGTAGTTGCCACCGGGAATAAAGGCGGGGGTTTCATCTACACAACTATTTTCAAAAGAGCCATTCAGTCCTTTGTCATTGGCAATCACGCCGGGAAAGTTATCCCCGCTACAGCCAAAGGTGCTATTCGGAACGCCCGGACGGTCATAGAAGGTGACATTGGTAGCACCATTGCTGAGGTTCATGGTGATATCGCCCACCCAGCTGTGGGTTCCCGAAATTTCGACATTGAGGTCGGTAATGGTGACGTTATCGGGGAAATTGATGGTTCCGGTGGCACCGGTGGGGTTGTTGTCGGGCGGGACAATCGGGGTATTAGAGCAGAAGCGCAATTCGGGTCCGGGCGTGGGGCTGGCACCGATGGGGGGTTGTGCCTGAACCACTGTATTGTCAGAGATACCCATCGCGGTGGCTTCCGACGGTGTTATGATGCCAACAATACTAATAATGCTCACGATAACGGCGACCAACCCCCATGCGATGAGTGGTTGAATCTTCATGCTATTGCTCCTTGTCCGGGTCCGACAGTAGGGTGATTACTATAGGTTACAACGTTACAGGCGAGGGTAATGCAGATAGAAATAGTGTGCAAATGAATGGAGAGGGTTTTCAGAAAAACAGGGGGTGTCCGACTTTCGGACACCCCCTTTTGGTTGTAGACGGGGTACGGCTT
>CBKYSX010000658.1:0-3161 GCA_966690745.1 uncultured Ardenticatenales bacterium | reverse complement strand
CAACTCACGCCACGTTCTGCCGCCATCATCCGAGCGAAAGAGGTGCGCGGGTTTGGTACCTGCATACACCCGATTGGAATCCAGCGGACTGACTGCCACCGACTTGACGATGTGCCCTGCCATTCCACTCTCCACCCACCGGTTGCCACCATCATCCGAGCGCAGAACTCCGTTGCGACACCCTGCAAACAGGTTTTGAGGGCGGGATGGATCGCTCGCCAGACATGTCATACCCCGATCCGCAAGGTGGGTTTCAACCTGCCAGACCCCCTCATCCTTCTGTTCGGCGCGATGGATGCCTTTGCCACTCACCGCGAGGAATATATGGTCACTCATGTTGCTACGATCCTTATACGCCTCATAGACTATCGTTCATTCATTTCAGAAGTACCGTGATAAGAGGATGGGAAGATGAAAGAAACCGGGTTTTTAGTATAGAAACCCGGTTTCTTCATAATTTAGCGTGGGGTGGTTCTTACGATGAAGGCACGAAGGGTTACAGCAACCATCAATGTAACCGCCCCCCACCCAAGCCAAGGAAGATACCAGGGGGTCGCCGAACCCGTTTGCGGCATCGTGGCGGGGGCATCCGTGACGGTGAACGCGGTCATCATCCCCAGTTGGGCGTGGGGAGCGCCGCTTTCGTCATCGGGGACGAGGCAGACGGCTAAGTAGTTGCCCGGAGTAAGCGTAAATTCTTTCCAGATGGTACTGCCGGGGGTCGTAACGCCAGCCCCGAAGGGGATTCCGGCGGGTGGCGATTGCCCATCAAAGGTGGCAAGAAATTCCTGGGGGGTTACGCCTTCTTCGACTTGATAAAGGATAACCTCGTGGAACTGTGTCCCCTTATTCTCTAGTTTCCATGTGGTTTTGCCCGCGTTCACGGTGGTGGGGATACCCGTAAAAGCAAAATTGTGCATTCCAATGGCGGGTGCATCGGCGGGAACAGTGGTGCCATCCCCATCCCCTGCCACCACTGTGACAAATGTTGGTGGAACTGTTGGGTCAATCGCATCCGTCACAAGCCATATACCCGGTTTCAGATTAGCAATCACACTACCGCTGGTACCGGGCATTAGAATCCCTGGTGCTACCGCGTCTTCCACAAGCGTCAGAGCGTTTTCTCCTGCGGCGGCAATGCTTTCCGGGCTTTCGCCATCTTTGAGGCGTGCAATACCGGGCAGATGGGGAGCTTGCCCTACATTGGTGAATTCCACCGTAACCAAGCCACCTTCAATCTCGTTGGCGATGGTGAAGCCGCTATCGTTGACGCTGACAGGAAGGCTGGCTCTGGGGGCGGCAAATGCCCCCATTGGCGAACGGATAGCAATGACTGTTAAGAGCAGGACAAGAGCGAAGAATACAACGCGTTTCATGAGGTATGCCTTTCTTCAGAGAGGAGCGCATTGAGCGCGGAACCCGACAACCATGGTTTTAAGGATAATCGAGCGTGAACTTCTACCAGAGTCAGTGCCGAGACGAGGTTGACCAGAGCGATGATGGTTATTTCTTTGCCGACCCCTGTGGTAGTGCCGAGGAACGGAATGTTATGTCCCGGACCGAGTGCAAGCATGAGGGCGGCAAGGAGCATCACGAGGGTGGCGCGGCGAGTACGTCCCAGCCATGCCCCTAACAGCCCTCCACTTACGCCTACCGGAATCAACAAATCACTGATAAACCGCAATATCGCTTCGGGAACACTCATCATCAGGACAGCGATACCCGACCCTGCTACGATAAACATCGGCGGGCGAAGTTCAGCAATGAGGATGGAGGGGAGCAAGATGAGTGAAACCAATCCGGCAACCGCAGGTATTCGCCACGGACGCGACGGCAACCGATGGGCGATTTCGGCATAAGCCCACCCTACCGCCACGCCCCCAACACCGGAGATGGGTATACCCATCGGTAAAATGAACCAGATGGGCAAAATCCACAGCGCGTGAACCACCAGGAACACCGCTAACCCTGATAGCCCTGCGATAAAGCCGGAAAAGAGTGCCACGGACAGATTGCTGTTCATGTGGTTCACTATATCAAGTGTGAACCGCTCCTGTCATGGGAGTCCTGCCCCAAGAGTTGTCCCATTTTTTTGGTCACTGTGCATGACTCTGTCCCGGTCATAGGGAGGTGGTGGTACTACAACAACTTGCAGTGACGTTTCTCCGTAAAGCACGCTACCTACAACCAATAACAATACCGTTTTCTCAAAATTAGGACTTTCGCTCCAAAAGCGAGAAGAGGTGAATTTTGAGAGTACGCCACACTCTCAAAATCCATCTGCAAGCGAAAGTCCTAAAAATAACGGAGTTATCTATGAATCCGATTCAACATCTAGCCGGACAGTACCTGTTTTGGACACAGCCCCCCATGTTTGCGATGGAGTATTTGCTCCAGGATGCGGAGAAGGTGCAGACCCTTGCTTCGCTCAAATGGCAATCCTCATTAGCCATGCGTGCCAGCATCACCGTCGGCGAGAAAATCTGGAATATGGACCGTATGGGCTTTCTGAATACGCGGATTGAGGTAAGGGAAGGGGAAAACAAAGAAGGCGTATTGCTTGCCACCTTTAAGCCGGGATGGAATTATCACGGAACCCTGACCCTTACCGATGGGCGTACTTTCAAATGGAAGAATGCCAATATGTGGAGTACTGAATGGAAATGGCTCACTGCCGACGAAGGGGAGCTGATGAAATTCAGCCCCGACACCAAATTAAGTCGTATGACCCGCAGTGAAGCCAAAATCGAATTGAGTCCGGCGGCGGCAGATTTCCCCGAAGTCGAGCTACTGGTCACGCTGGGGTGGTACATCATGTTGGCAATGAATATTGATGCGGCGGCGGGAAGCTGAGCGTAGTGGGTATTGAGTATTGAGAAACAGCAACTTCACTCCCTTGTACCTATGCCAAAGCGGGTAGAAGATTTACGAATGTCGTTGTTCTCAATACCCAATACTCAATTCTCACTACTCCCTCTATTTGACGAGTACAGTACAATTGAGCGACAATAGGTCGTGTCGCAGTGCGTTAAGTCGGAAATGGGGCAGGTATCCCTTACTAATGCCGGATACCTGCTGAAATGGATGTTTTGTGCGCCCCGAACCAATCTCCAATATAGATGCCGCCATCTTAAATGTGGAAGACCCCACCGCGCCGGATA
>CBKYSX010000657.1:0-3161 GCA_966690745.1 uncultured Ardenticatenales bacterium | reverse complement strand
TCGTCGTCCCCATCGTCGTCGTCGTCATCATCATCCGATTCCGATATAGCGACTTCCGATATCACACTTTCTTCGCTGTCGTTGCTGTCGTCGTCGCTCTCTTCATCGGTTTCATGCTCATGATCGTGGTCGTGGTCATGCTCATGGTCGTGTTCGTCGAACTCATCCGGTTCAAAAGCGGCGCGAACCGTTTCGGGAACTTCCTCGCCGGTAACAGCGGAATAAAGTGCATACACTGCCTTGCGACCGATTACACGATTGTAATACAAGGCGAACATCGCATCACGGTTCTTTTCAATCAACTCCATTAATTGAGTGACTTCGGGACCCGCTTCTTGCAATGCCACCGTGATTTCTTTCTGCAATTCTTCCGGCTCCGCCTTAATTTCATGGGCACGGGCATATTCGGAAATCACCAACGAGCGGCGCACCGCCTCTTCGGCTTCGGGGCGCACTTCATTTTCAATGTCGGCACGGGTTTTTTGGGTTGCCGCGTAATAGGTTTCCATCGTCAACCCGTAACCCTTGAATTGTTGCTCAATCTGCCCCAGGCGGTCTTCGATTTCGTGTTTAATCATCGCTTCGGGATAGTCAATCTCCGAAGCCGCTACCAATTGGCGCAACATCTCGCCGGAAACCCGGTCGAATTCGCGCACGGTAGCATCTTTTTCCAGATTCTCGCGCATGCGGGCACGAACATCGTCCATCGTTTCAAATTCGCCGAGACTTTGGGCAAACTCTTCATCCAACTCGGGTAGTTGGCGGCGTTTCAGATCTAACATCGTGGCACGATACAGTACGGTACGCCCCGCCAGCCGTTCCTCTGCCCAATCTTCGGGGTAGACCAACGGAAATTCCTTCACCTGATTGACCATCATTCCAACCAATTGGGCATTGATATCGGGACCTACTGCCGTTTCTTCTTCGACTTCGGTTTCGGTGTTCGCTTCATCGTCAGAATCGCTGGTTTCTTCGGCTTCCGTTTCTGCTTTGGATTTGTGAAGCGAAATCAACCGTTCCGCGCCCTTATCGTCTACAACAGTGGTGCCATCCATCAAATCGCCGCGCAAATCGAGCGTAGCAAGGTCGCCTTCTTGTACGGGACCGAGCGAAGGTGCCCACATGGCGCGGCTGGAACGAAGTTCTTCGATGGCTTGATCTACTTGCTCGTCGCTAACGACCACTTCTTCCGCCTCAACCGAAATGGTGCTGGTATCGCCCAACGTCACTTGCGGGACAAGCGGAATGTTGTAGGTGAGGGTAAAGGGTTCAATATTGGCAATATCTACCGCAATATCCTGAAAGCTGTAGATTTCCAATTTGTGTTCTTCCACCGCTTCTTGGAGCAGGGGGTTCAACAAATCGTCCGCCGCTTCTTCCAAAATCGCCATTTGCCCCACTTGTTGTACGACCAAATGGTAGGGGGCTTTGCCGGGGCGGAAACCGGGGATACGCACATCTTTGCCCAATCGTTTCGCCGCCGTGCGCTTTGCTTCTTCTAATCGTTTGGGGTCAACCTCTATCGTTAAGTGCGCCTGACGGTGGTCACGGAGTTCGACAGTACTGGTCACAGGAATACTCCTCGTTTTATAGATGCTTTGTAGGGAGGTTTGCGTAGCGGGTATTGAGAAAACAAGCACTGCCGTTCTCCCCCCCCACCGAGAGGGTTAGGGGTGGGTCGCTGTTTCTCAATAATTAATTACGCAATTCTCAAATCTTGAATAAGCACAAAAAGACCCGCCTGTAAAGCGGGTGCCTTGTGGGAAGGTGCGGATAGAGAGGGACTTCTCCACGCGAATCACGCCGCGTTGGTTAGCCGTCTATGAACCCTACGCGCAGCATACACAGTTATCAACCCATAAGGGCAGTCAACCCGAAAAGTATATTGATTTTCAGGTGAATTACAATTTTCTCATTATTAATGCACTTCGAGAAATACGACTACCTGATCACCTTCTTCAAGGCTCTCCGCCTTGCGGACACTCGCCTTAATCGGCACAATGTAGCCCCCGTCTTTGGGCCACAGGGCAGTTTTCCACTCCGTTTTGCCGATGCGAACCGAAGCGGGAACCATCCCCCAGCCGTAGGTCACGTATCCCGAAATGGCTTGCAGGTGGTCGCTTTGCAAGGTCGGAACGGTGACGAAATACCACGGTGCGGGACCGCGCCAGTACCAGATTTTGCCCTCAAACTCAAGTTTCATAGGTTTAGTATATCACACATTCAGAGGTGTGTATCAGGTTTTGGGACCTGACCAGCGGTCTAGCCTCCCCCCTCTCCACCTGTCTGATACGCGAAAGCTTATACTGCCTTATATTAAAGTAGGCACACGGTAATGGGCGACCATAAGCCACAGCCTACAAAAAGGCGAGAGGATGGTTTTCTATGAAATATGTTCGATGGGGTGCGGGAATTCTGCTCCTCATATTTTTAGCGATTCAATTGATCCCTTATGGACGGAAGCATACCAATCCTGCCATCACTGCATCTCCCCGGTGGAATAACCCTCAAACACAAAGCATCTTTGCACGCAGTTGCGCCGATTGCCACAGCAATGAAACGGTCTGGCCCTGGTATAGTTCGGTGGCTCCCGTATCATGGTTCATTCAACGCGAAGTGGACGAAGGACGTGCCGTTTTTAATGTATCGGTGCCAAACATAGGAGAGGAAGCAGAGGAAGCCGCGGAAACGGTGAGCGAAGGCGAAATGCCCCCTCGCCCTTATTTGCTGTTACATCCCTCTGCCACCCTCAGTGGCGATGAGCAACGCGCCTTCCTTATCGGGCTGATGGCAACATTTGGGAACGAAGGCGAAGAAAATGAACGTGGACAGGCTATCCCCAGCCTCGTCAGAGAACCCCATGACCCCTAAAACCACAATTACTGTCACGAACAGGATACATGCCCAAGACGCACTTCAAACCGAAGTAGATGCGGCATTTCTCTATCGCACGCTTGCCGACATGGAGTCACAACCGGATGTTGCAAGGGTCTATCGGGAAATGGCGCAAATTGAACAACGCCACATTGTGGAAAGGCAAGGGCAATTGCCACCTTTACAGCCATCGGGACGGGCACGAACGCTGGCATGGTTGGCACATCGTTTTGGTTCTGCTTTGATCCTTTCGACGTTGACGGAGTTGGAAACAAGCCTTGCTTTTG
>CBKYSX010000656.1:0-3162 GCA_966690745.1 uncultured Ardenticatenales bacterium | reverse complement strand
CGAACGGCTGGTAAGTAGTGTACATGGTGTATTACTAACGGGCGGCTCTGCCTACGGGCTTTCCGCCGCCGATGGGGTGATGAAATGGTTGGAAGAACAGGGTGGTGGCTTTCCGGTGGGGGTCGGGGTGGTTCCGATTGTGCCCGCCTCGGTGATTTTTGACCTCGGCACCGGGCAGAATGTGCGCCCCGGCATCGCCGAAGGGTACGCCGCCTGTGAAGCCGCCACGACGGACCCCGTGGCAGAAGGGAATGTCGGGGCAGGGACGGGCGCAACGGTGGGGAAATTGTTGGGACCTGACTTTTCCGTCAAGGGTGGGGTTGGCTCTATGGCAGTGCGAATCGGGGGCAATGTGACCGTAGGCGCGATTGCCGTGGTGAATGCCTTTGGTGATGTCATTGACCCCGCCAATGGCGAGATTATTGCAGGAACGCGCCGCCCGACACTTGGGGGCTTCATCCATACTGCCCGCGCCATGCACGGACAATTGGATCAGACCGGATTGGCATTTTTTACCAACACCACGATTGCCCTTGTTGCTACCGATGCCGCTTTAGACCGTGCTCAACTGGCGATGGTTGCCAATGCCGCCCATACCGGGATGGCACGCGCCATTAATCCCACCCATACGATGATGGATGGGGATACGGTTTACGCCGTTTCGACAGGCGATAAAACAGGGGGCAACCTTGCCGCCATCGCCAGCGTTGCCGCCGAGGTCTTAAGCCAGGCAATTCTTCGCGCCGTTCGTGCCGCTGAAACTGCCTACGGGGTTCCGGCGATACGGGATTTATAAGAAGATTGCGTATTGCATAGTGCATATTGCATAGAACGGCGCAAATGCCGTGTCGCTTATGCAATATGCACTATGCAATATTAAGAGTAACGGATGACACCCAACGATACTTCATACGCCCCACCGACTGTGTGGGATGGATATTACACCCGTAAAGCGCAAGACAATGATGATTTGAACCCTGAAGGCATGTGGGCGCAGGCATGGCTTCCCCTATTGGAAGCGTATACCTTAAAGACAGTGCTTGATTTGGGGTGTGGGACAGGGGGCGATTCGATAGTGCTGGCACGCCAGGGGTATGCGATGACGGGTTTGGATTATTCGCAAGCCGCCCTCGAACGTGCCCGCGCCAAAGCCACTTTTGCCAAACTCGACATAAATTTTGTGCAAGGGGATATGGCGGCGCGCTTGCCCTTTGAGGATAACACCTTTGATGCGGTGGTTAGCAATGTGGCAATGCACATGTTTGATGATGCCACCACGCGCCGTATCGTAGAGGAGGTAAGGCGAATCACCGTCCCCGGCGGGTTCTTCGGTTTTCATGTGAATTCAACGGAGGATATGCCCTATCGCGCTCTACGGTATCCACGGGTACGGGAATTGGAACCCCATTACTGGCTGGAGGCGCATGGGCAAACCATGCACTTTTTTGATGAACCGTACCTCCGTTCGCTTTTTGCGGAGTGGAAAGTTGTTCATTTGATCCATCGGGAATTGCGGGATTTACAAACCCACCAAGTTTTTAAGTGCGTATGGCAAGGCATCATGCAAAAAATGCCTGTCTGAAACAAGATGAATAATCCAACCCCGATTTATCCGCTTCCTTTGAATCCCGGTGCCACCGCCGATACCGTGCCTCCACCTTTTATTACTTGGTTGCCCCAGGAGGCGGATATTACGTTGGTCGGGCAAAAAACCAACTGCTATCTGGTACACGGAAGCGAAGGGATATGGGTGGTAGACCCACCTTCCGCCAAAGAATTACCCATTGCCGAAATTGTAGAAGCGGGACAGGAACAAATTGTTGGAATTTGGTTGACCCATGCTCACCCCGACCATACGGGGGGCGTGGCAACGCTGGCAACCAGTCTGGGTGTTTCGGTCTATGCCCACCCCCGCGCATGGGAAGCCGTGATCGGCGATATTCGGAAGATAGAGGTGCAGGAAGGGGATGTGATAGACGGCTGGGAAGTCTATTATCTGCCCGGACATCGGTTTGACCATCTGGTGTTTATCCATCAGGAAAGTCGGGTCGCGCTGGTGGGGGATTTGGTGGCAGGGGCGGGAAGTGTAATTATTGACCCTGGCGATGGGGATTTGTTTGATTATTTTGCCTCCCTCCACCGTCTGCGGGATGAATTAAACCCTTCAATTCTCCTGCCGGGGCATGGTCCGTTAAGTGCCGACCCCGCTATTTTGATTACCTTCTTTATTCAACACCGCTTGAAACGGGAACAAATGGTGCTGGATGCGCTTACCCACGACCCTCAACCCATTTCCGCACTACTACCCCTTGCCTATAACGACACGCCCTCTAGCCTCTTTCCTATGGCAGAACGGGCATTGCTGACCCAATTGCGGAAATTAGAACGGGAGGGACGGGCAGTGCAATCGGGGGAGGGGTGGCATCTCCTTTCGCTGGATTGACCGGAGGGGTACGGCACTTATGAACGTTAAAAATTGAATCGCGTAACCCATCTCCACCCTGCCCTTCCAGGGCAGGGCTAATCAATACGGGCTTTGCATTGGAATGTATCGGTATTGCTTTGCCCCGTCCTTTAGGTCGGGGAAGGAGTGGAGTTACACGGGTATTTTCTTAATTTCCATTACTGCTGTGCTAAAAGAACAAACCTCTTCGAGGTTTAACCCGTGAGGGTTTTGTCCTTTTAGCACGGGGTTTCAACCCCGTGTCAACCCCCGTGCAATCGTTTCCAGCGCATGAACCAACCCCGTCAGCGTTCGATTAACAGGTGTATCAATCCCTAATCGTTCTCCTTCGCGCGCCACTGCCCCGTTCATCACATCAATTTCGGTTTCCACGCCGCGCCGGATGTCTGCCAGCATGGAGGAGATATTAGGCGCGGTACGTTCCGCCACCTCTAACGCACGCTCTGCGCCATTCTCAGGAAGCATAATGCCTTTGGCGTGTGCCACGCGGGTCGCTTCGGCAATGGCTTCCCGCATAATGGCTTGTGCGGCTGGGTTCTTTACCAAAGCACCGTTTGGCACATTCAGAATGGCGGTCAGTGCGTTAATCCCCACATTGGCGATCAGTTTGCGCCACAATACTTCCTCAATATTGGTTTCCAAAGTGGTAGAGAACCCCGCCGCGGTCAATATCTCCGCGAGATAGGAAGCAGTGGCAG
>CBKYSX010000655.1:0-3166 GCA_966690745.1 uncultured Ardenticatenales bacterium | reverse complement strand
GCGATGAAAAGCGGGCAGATGGCGGCGCAAACACTGATCCAAAGCCTGCCGAACGCCTCTGAAAAAGCATTGCGGCAGTATGAAAAGACATGGTGGAAACAATACGGCACGATGTATACCTTCTTACGCTGGCTCCAGAAATGGGGATACGGGTCGCCCACTCAAATGGAAGTGTTTACCGATATGTGCCGCAATAAAGATGTGCAACAACTGACTTTTGAATCCTATATGCACAAAAACATGACCCCTGTTCCATGGCTATCTCAAATGCGAATGACCGGGGATATTCTTGCGGCACAGGTTCGGCATGGCGCACCGCGTCTCGCCACACGCTGGGGTTAACCAAATTATGCTCACTTTTCTCTTGCCCGTTGTCTATGCCCTATTTGTTTGGTGGTTCAGCACCGGGTTGATTATCTATTTAGATGGATTACCGGGGCGCACCTTCCGTTACACCTTTTGGGGAACTACCGCCCTACTTGCCGTAGGATTGGTTGGGTTGGCATTGACCAAAAATGACACAAGTGTGATGGGGGCGTATCTGGCATTTACTTTTGGCACGTTGGCGTGGGGCTGGCAAGAGGTGAGCTTTTATCTGGGATATGTGACAGGACCGCGCAAAGAACCCTGCCCCGAAACGTGTGGCGGTATTCGCCATTTTGGTCATGCGGTTCAGACGAGCCTTTATCACGAATTGGCGATTATCGGCTTTTCGGTGGTGGTGGTGGCGTTGACATGGGGAGGAGCCAACCAAGTCGGCACTTGGACGTTCTTTATCATGTGGTGGATGCACCAGAGCGCGAAATTGAACGTCTTTTTTGGAGTACGGAATCTGAACGAGGAATTTCTGCCCGAAAAACTACAGTTTCTGCGTAGTTTCTTGAAAAAGCGCGGAATGAACTCCTTTTTCCCGATTTCGGTCACCGTTTCCACGATTATTACGGTGATTCTGTTCCAACAGGCATTTGCGCCCGGAACCAGCGAGTTTACACAGGTGGCTTATACCTTCCTTGCCTTCCTTATGGCGTTGGCGATTTTGGAGCATTGGTTTTTGGTCTTACCTCTTCCCGGAACCTTGTGGGATTGGGGCTTGCGTTCACGGAAACAAGCAACCCCTGCCGATGTCGAAGTGGTGGCGGGCTTTTTGGGGGCGGGCAAAACGACCTTTTTACGTCGTCTCCTCAATGAAGCCGACCCGAATGTACGAACCATGGTGATGGTTAACGATTTCGGCTCGGTGGGGGTAGACGGGTCGTTGGTAAGTGGGCGGGGCGCAGACGTAATTGAATTGCCCAATGGCTGTATCTGCTGTTCGCTCCGCAACGATTTGGCGCGGCAATTGCGCGAGGTAGTTACCCGCTACGCCCCGCAACGTTTGATTATTGAGCCAAGCGGGGTTGCGGAAGTGACCGAACTGTTACGGGTGTTGAATCGTCCAACGTTGGAGGATGTGGTTAAAAGTATTCGCGTCTACACCATGATTGATGCGGGGAGTTTCCTGAAAGACTATGCCGATTTGCCCCATTACTTTGAGGCGCAAACCGCGATTGCACCGGTTTTGATAGTCAATAAAACTGACCTTGTAGCCCCTGCCGAACTGTTGACGATTGAGCAGACACTAAAAGAATTGAACCCTTCCGCTCAGGTGGTTCATGCCAAATATGGCGTGGTAGATACGGTTTTAAGCGATGCGACTATCCTCAGCAAAGCGACTTTGCCCACGGAAGGGGAAGCAGAAGAGGAACATCATCACGACGAAACGTTGGGATTGGAAACATGGTCGCCGCGCATCAGTGGCGTTTTTGATGAATCGGCACTTCGTGCGCTGTTGCAAATGATGGTCAATGGGGACTATGGCACTGTCTTACGGGCAAAGGGTCTGCTCCCGGTACGGCGCGGCTGGGTGCGTTTCGATGTGGCAGGGGGGCAAGTGAGTGTTTCTGCATTTGCGCCGCAAGGGGAAGAAAGTGCAAGGGCAGTCGTGATCGGGCGGGGTTTGCAACCCGTTAAGATTCAAGATGGATTTGATGGGAGTCGTGTTCCGCTGGCGGAGCCGCGTCTGGCGGTGGCAAATGGATAAGTAAGGGGAGTTGTGGGATGCGTCATTTACCTGCTTTCCAAACCACGCGTGTATTGCTGGTCTTATTGGGATTTAGCGTGATTCTCGGCGGAATGAACGGGTGGTTGTTCCGTTCCGGCGATGTGAGCATGGCGTGGTTGAATTACATTTTCGGCTTTATGCAGATATTGCTGATGGGCTTCTTCTACTCGGTCTGGTATTCCTTTCGGATTCGTTTGCCCAAAGGGGCATGGCGGGCGGCGTGGCATATCGGCTTTTCCAGCATTTTCCCGTTGGCGACCCTGTTTATGGCAATGATTTTCCTTTTCACCTTCACCATGCCGTTGGGGATGGTGAATTTACCAAACGGGCAAGCGGTGATGAATCGCCCTGATTTTCTGAATAACTTTGGCATTCTATATGGATGCGCTCTGATTGTTGCTTGTTTTGCGGGTCCACTCTATGCCGTCATTTCGCCTTTCCGCACCCCCGTATTGATATCCACCTCCGCCGTAGCAGAGGGAACGGAACTGACGCAGAGCGCGACGGTTGAGGCAGAAAAGCAACTTGTACCATGAAAACAACGGTGAGGCTGACGGTTGACAATGACCCGTTTGTGGTGGATGTGTTTGATGCTCCTTTTGCCAACGCGCCTACGGTCTTGCTGATTCACGGATGGGGGGGATCGGGGTGGTATTGGGGCGAAACGGTGGCGCGATTACGACACTATTATCGGCTGATTGTGCCGGATATGTTGGGGTACGGACGTTCTTTGCCTGTGCAACAAGGGCGCGGAATGTTGCAACAGGTAGAAGCGATGGAGTTGCTCCTCGCCCATTTGGATATTGAGCGGGTCGCTGTCATTGGACATTCCATGGGGGGTGGGGTTTCGATGTGGTTGGCGGGGAAACGCCCTGACCTGGTTGAAAAATTGGTTGTTACTTCCATTAGTTTGTTCCGTAATGAAACGGAACGGATATTTTTTAAGGGGTTGATGGAATTTACGGGCGTAATGATGCGAACCCGCGCCGGGTTTTTGGCGGGGAATCGCTGGTTGGCGCGGCAGATGGCAGGGCGTTATTTTTACCGAAAGCCCAAAAATGAACA
>CBKYSX010000654.1:0-3167 GCA_966690745.1 uncultured Ardenticatenales bacterium | reverse complement strand
TATTGGATTTGAAGGGTTATATCTCAATTATTGTTCTAGATACCAATGACAATATGCATAAACAGCGTTATTGCGGGGGTAAAATATTCAAGGTATAAATATAAAGAGCGGGTTCATAAAATGAACCCGCTCTTTATATTCTGTCCCCTGCTTAGAACAATCCAACAGTGTTGCCATTCTCATCAATATCAATGCTATGGGCGGCAGGCTCTTTGCCGAGGGCTGGCATGGTGACCATTGTTCCCGCAAGGGGATAGATAAAGCCTGCGCCCACACTGGCGCGTACCTCCCGAATGTGGAAGGTATAATCCCGGGGCGCGCCTTTGAGCGTCGCGTCGTGGCTGATACTCAAGTGTGTTTTTGCCATACAGATGGGCAAGTCGCCAAAGCCGTTGGCTTCAAATGAAGCGATTTGCTCAGAGGCTTCATCGGTGTAGCTGACATCGGCGGCATTGTAGATATTGGTCGCAAGGGCGCGAATTTTCTCTTTAATAGGCATATCCAACGGATAGAGAAATTGCGGGGTAGGGGTTGACCCTTCGGCGGCGGCAACCACTTTCTGCGCCAACTCAATGCCGCCCGTACCCCCCTCGGCAAAGACCGTACTAACTGCCATATCCGCCGCCCCCGCTTCCATCGCAATCCGGCGCACGGCTTCAATTTCAGAAGGTTTGTCTTCAGGGTAAGCATTGAGTGCAACGACAACGGGAACCCCGAACAGCTTTGCGTTTTCGATCTGTTTACGGAGGTTTGCACCCCCTACATAAACATCATCGGGGTTTTCTTCCAAAAGTTCGGGGGGGAGGGGCTTACCCGCCACAATTTTGTATTTTCCGGTATGGCTCTTCAGGGCGCGGATGGTTGCCACCATGACAGCAACGGCAGGATATAAACCGGAAGCACGGCACTTGATATTAAAGAATTTTTCGCCCCCCATATCCATACCAAAACCACCCTCTGTTACCACATAATCAGCAACCCGTAAGCCGATTTGATCGGCAACGATGGAGGAATTGCCTTGAGCGATATTGGCGAAGGGTCCGGCATGGATAAAGGCGGGGGTATTCTCAATGGTTTGCATCAAGTTTGGTTTCAATGTTTCGCGCATCAGTACAGTTGCCGCCCCTGCCGCTTTGACATCCTCGGCGGTGACAGGTTTTCCCTCGGTGGTAAAAGCCACCACCATTTTCCCGATGCGCTCCCGCAAACTTTTGATGGCTTCGACATTGGTTGTTCCGGTTGCCAATGCCAGAATCGCCATCAGCTCGCTGGCAACCACAATATCGAAGCCGGTATCACGGGGAATGCCGTTTTTGTTGCCCCCTTGCCCGATGGTGATATTCCGCAGAAAACGGTCATTGACATCCACCACGCGGCGGATGGCGATGCGTTCCGGGTTAATATCCAATTCATTGCCGTGATACCAATGGTTATCTACCAATGCCGCAATCTGATTGTGCGCTTGTTGAATCGCATGTATATCTCCATTGAGGTGCACAATACTTTCTTCCAACGGAATGACCTGAGAATATCCACCCCCGGAACCACCGCCTTTGATACCAAAGGTTGGACCTAATGAACTCTGTCGAATTGCAATCGCGGCATTTTTCCCGATTTTGCTTAATGCCATCCCCAGACCAATGGTCGTTGTGGTTTTTCCCTCGCCCAGGGGGGTGGGGGTAATGGCAGTGACGAGAATATATTTACCCAGGGGCCTGTCTTTTAACTCGTCTAACAAATTCAAATCTATTTTGGCTTTATGCCGACCGTGGAATTCGACAAAACGTTCGGGAATTCCCACCCGTTCGGCAACCTTGCTGATGGGGTCTAAGGTGGCTTCACCGGCAATCTGTAAACTGGTTTTCATGGTGTCCTTTCTCCTCAATGAAGGCTGGATGTCCCACCAAAATGATACAATTCATTGGTGGTGAAGCAAGCGATGCGGCAGAGAATCAAAAAGCCCCGTTGTGTGCAAACAACAGGGCTTATGGAATGTGTGAAACCCTCACCCCAGTCCGTTTTTCACCGCCAGTAATGCCGCCTGAGTGCGATCTTGTACATTCAGTTTGGATAAAATGGTGCTGACATATCCCTTTACGGTGCCTTCCGTAAGATAGAGAGTATCGGCAATTTCGCGGTTACTCTGCCCCTGTGCAATCAGTTTTAGAACATCTATCTCCCGTTCGGTCAGGCTTTGAATCGGGGAGGGGGGTGCTGAAGCCTGGCGCATCAGAGCGGCTTGGGCTTCGGGGTGGAGTACGGGTTCACCCCGTGCCGCCCGCCGAATTGCACTTAACAAATCTGCTTTCAATACATCTTTTAACAGGTATCCGGTGGCTCCGGCACGAATGGCTTCCTGCACCAATTGGTCATCCCGAAAGCTGGTTAAAACAATGACACGGCTTTTCGGATGGTGCTGGCGAATGTGGCGCGTGGCTTCAACCCCTCCCATAACAGGCATCATTAAATCCATCAGCACCACATCCGGCTGATGGGTGGCGATGGCATCCAACGCCTCTGCACCGTTGATTGCTTCGCCGATAACATCTAACTCCTTTTCCTCGGCAAGCAGAGTGCGTAAACCCTCCCGCACAATGGAATGGTCATCCACAATAAAAATACGAATGGGCATTGTCTGCTCCTCGTTAAAGATGTATTAGGAGGCACTTTTGGCGAAGGGGATGAGAACTTGTATCTGTGTACCTTTCCCCGGCTTACTCGTAAGATTGAAGGTTCCACCGAGGGCTTCGGCACGTTCGCGCATGGTATGTAACCCGTAATTTCCTTGCTGGCTGGATTTCAAGTGCTTCGGATTAAAGCCGATACCATTGTCATATACTTGTAAACGGACATGGCTCCCGTTTTTGCCCAGCAGAATGCGAACATGGGTGGCGTGGGCATGTTTGATAACGTTATGGAGTGCCTCCTGGGTAATACGGAATAGTGCCTCTTCGTGTTCAAGCGGTTGGCGTTCGTAGGTGCTTGCTTCCAATTCTATCGCTAATCCATCACTAAGTACAGAGCGAATATGGGCAGAAAGGGCGGTAGGCAACCCTTCCCGTTGAACACGGGTTAAACCGGGAACAGGCAATTGATCGGGCAAACTATCCGGGGGTGGTTCGGGGGGGCGGAGTTCTGTCAATAGTGCCCGCATTTCGACCAGTGCG
>CBKYSX010000653.1:0-3178 GCA_966690745.1 uncultured Ardenticatenales bacterium | reverse complement strand
ACAATGTTGCGCTGGGGCGTGCCTTTGCCATGCAGTTGACGGACGTAGATATTCTCCAATTCGCCCTGACGCTGGAACACCTTGAAGCGGCGATGTACCGCGATATGCTTGCCGCTAACATTTTGACGGGTAAAGAGCGCACCTATTTCACCGCCTTTGGTGCCGCCGAAGCCGCGCACGTTACCGCACTCACCGACGGATTGTCGGCGGCGGGTGCGGATCCGGTTGCCGCGCTCGAGGCATACAATTTCCCGGCGTTCGATAGCCGCCGAGCCATTCTTGATTTTGCGAAAGTAGCAGAAGACATCGGCGTAGGGGCCTATCAAGGTGCCGCCGCCGCGATTGCCAACAAAGATTATCTCGCCGCCGCCGGGAGCATTGTACAGGTAGAAGCCCGCCACGCCGCGATTGTCAACCTTCTGCTGGGAATGAAGCCCGTTCCTGCGGCAGTCACCTCCAGCCTGACCGTTGACGAAGTGTTGGCGCAAGTGAACCCGATTTTGGGACAATAATCGTAAGCATCAAGAAAGGATAAGATACCATGACAACGCATCGTCTCAATCGGCGTAACTTTCTGAAAGCCAGTGCCGCCACTGCCATGTTTGCCGCCCTTTCCACCAGCCCGTTGGCGCGTGGGGGTGTTACCTTCGCCCAGAGTGCGTCACTCGACCTTGAAATTCTCAACTACGCCTTAACGCTGGAGCATCTGGAAGCCCGCGCCTATGCCGTGATTAACCAGAGCGGTATTCTGAGCGGAACCGCCGCCAGCTACTTCCAGGATTTCGGGGCGCATGAAGCCGCACACGTTGAAGCCTTGACCGCCACCATCACCCAATTAGGGGGAACCCCGGTGCGGGCGCAAGAGAACTATACGTGGCCCGATTTCCAAAACGAAACAGAAGTCGTGACCTACTTCCAAATGGTGGAAGAATTGGGCGCGGCGGCATATCTTGGTCAGGCTCCCCGTTTGATGAATCCCGATCTGATTACTGCCGCCGTCAGCATCCATAACGTGGAAGGACAACACGCCGCCGCGTTGGCAGATTTGCTGGGCATTTCGCCATCTCCCGATTTCGCTCCGGCGAAAACGATGGAAGAAGTCGTTGCCGCAATTACCCCCATTCTCGCCGCCGACCCGATGGTGCCTGCCGCCGCTCCCTCCACCGGGCGTGGTCGTAGTGCAACCCGTTACTGGGGGCATCAGCGCGGTCGCTAATCTGCTACCGTGTTGCCTCGCTCCCTCCTCCGTTTGCCTCCTCAGTGGCGGAGGGGGGAGCCTTTTTATTGATAGAAGCCTTGATAGGACTATAAATCGGTGTAACCATGAACCCCCGGTATGCGTTTTTTACCCTGCTCGTCTTTATATTGCTACTCACGGGTTGTCAGAGCGGAACCGATACCGCACAGGCGGAGCTTTCCCCACCAACAATAACGGTTGAGGCGGCAATTCCTATAAGTGAAGCGACAACCCCTGCTCCATCCGCTACCGCTACAGTTGAAACAATGGCAACAGCAACGGAAACGGAAGCGGCGGAAACGACGGTAGTTGCAACACCGGAGCCAACCACGCCATCCCCGACGGTGACAGCTCCCGCCCAACCAACGGTGGCTCCCGCAATGCCCGTATCGCTTTCCATCCCCAAAATTGAAGTAAGTGCTTCGATTGAGAGTGTCGGCAATGATACCAGCGGCAGAATGGATGTACCTCAAGAGGTAGATAACGCGGCGTGGTGGAATCTGGGTCCGTTGCCGGGGGCGGGGGGTAACGCCGTTATTTCGGGGCATTTGGATACCTACCTCCAAGAACCTGCTGTGTTCTGGCGATTGCGGGAGTTGCTTCCCGGCGATACGATTACGGTGCGGGATGCGCGGGGAGTAGATCGCGTTTTTGAAGTCGTGAATAGCGAAGTCTATGAACATGACCAGGTGCCGCTCGACATTATTTTTGGCGATGCGGTACGGATTCGCCCCAATTTGATTCTGATTACCTGTGAAGGGGTGTGGGATACGGATGCCCGCAATTACGACCAACGCTTTGTGGTCTATGCCAAAATGGTTGAATCATAGTGACCCTCACCCAAGCAAAAGCGGAAGTTGGAATATCCAAACTCCGCTTTTGCTCTTAGGTAATCTTTTTTTCGGATGGCTTTTTGACGCACCTCTGCCTTTTTCCTATACTCGCCCTCTGTTATTACCTGAAAATGGCGGGGATGTTGACGAGATGATTTGCAATACCCCGATATGAATATGCGTTTAGTGATAGTTTTGAGTATGACCATAATAATGGTGGTATTGAGTGCCTGTGGCGGGGCGGCTCCTTTGCCTACCCCCACGCCGGAACCTGTAGTGGTTGCGCCCACGGATGTACCCCCGACCGCAACGACTGCCCCTGTGACGGAACCGACCAACACCGCAACCGTGATAGCCACCGATACGGCTGAGCCTACCGCAACAGCAACCGATGTTCCTACGGAAACGCCTGAACCAACCGCAACGGTTGTGCCTACGGATACTCATGCACCGACTGCCACCAATACGGCAATGCCGCCCACCAATACCCCAGCCCCACCAACGAATACCCCGTTGCCGCCAACAGCGACGATTCCGCCCGTAACCCCCACTGAAACGACCATTCCGGCTTCGCCTACGCCGGAGCCGCCGACCGCCACGCCTACCTCCCCTGCGGGAAGTTTTACATTGGTGTCGCGCCGCTTGATGCACATTAATGAAAATGCAGGTTGTACGGGCAACCATAACGCCTTCGTAAAGGTCATTGATGGAAGTGGTGCCCCGTTGAACGGAGTGCTGGTCTATCTGCGCTGGGATAGCGGGGAAGATGCGTTTTATACCGGCTACAAGCCTGAATTTCCGGGGGGTGCCGTCTTTGACCTATATGGTGGCTATTATGTGGGGGTTCGGAATGATACAAATGGCAACCCTGCTATTGCACAGGAAACCTTTGTGACCAGTCATTATCCTACTGCGCCGGAACTGCTGGCGGCGGGGTATTGTTCCGATTTAGCCGATTGCGAGTATCGGATGGCGAACAATCAACTTTGTTACGGGCATTATTCTTACGAAGTGATTTATCAGCGCAATTGATAGAGAAAT
The DNA here is from genome assembly GCA_966690745.1 of uncultured Ardenticatenales bacterium. Lineage (GTDB taxonomy): Bacteria > Chloroflexota > Anaerolineae > Ardenticatenales > Ardenticatenaceae > CBKYSX01. The sequence continues at coordinate 67 of CBKYSX010000653.1, read as the reverse complement.
TACCCTCGTTCTTGGTGAAAATAAAAAAAGCGGTGGGCGAACACCCACCGCTTTTTTATTATGAGGT
>CBKYSX010000652.1:0-3207 GCA_966690745.1 uncultured Ardenticatenales bacterium | reverse complement strand
CTCTGCCAGAACACTAATAAAATCAGATAGACAATCCACGTTTCCCCATCCAATACAATCGCTTGCGGGTTGAGTAACCAACCCTGTAGCTCGCCCCACCGTTCCCATCCTGACGGTACAAGGTAGGGGGCGAACCGTGTTACCAGAAACAATAATAAGGCTTCCGCAAGGCGATAGCGTAATCGTTCCCCCACCTGCATAGATTGCCGTTTGAGAAATTGATGGGAGATATGAGTTTCGATAACCAGAAACACCACCAACGCAGAGATATACCGCCCATCCCATGTCGGCAGAAACAATTGCACCAACTGTACAATGGCTCCCCCGATAATCGCCAACATTCCCGCCAAAATCAGCGGGCGAAGGATGTGGCGGAGCCAACCGGTACGGTCATTCATGGAAGATCAGAGAGTGGAGAAACAACTAACAGATTGGTTTCCGCTTTCCTGCAATGATTATTCTTCACGGGAGAGGGGTAAATCCAGTTTTTCAACGGCACTCCGTTTGGCGCGTTCGCCGCGACGGTCGTAGCGGGCGGTAGTATTGGTGTCGGCATGACCCATCAATTTCTGTACGGTCACAATATCCACCCCCGCATCCAACAAATCCCCCGCAAAGGTACGCCGGAAATCGTGGGGCGAAAAATGTTCAACCCCTGCCTCTTTTGCCCGTTGCTGTTGAATATGATAAATCGCCTGTGCCGAAAGCCGTTGGGTCGAAAGGTTGCCTCCCTTCCAAATCCGCAGGAATAATGCCCCCGGCGTATCACCCCGCACTGCCAGCCACTGTTTCAATGCCACCAATGCGCCCCCCACGACCGGAATCACCCTTGTTTTGTTACGTTTACCCCGCACCGTCAAGGTATCTTTAACGGTATCAAAATCTTTGAGATCAAGGGTCACAAATTCGGCGCGGCGCAAGCCCGCACTATAGGCAAGCGCAATCAGTGCCAGGTCCCGTATCCCCATAATGCTGTCGTCGTTGGCACATGCGGTTAACAACGCCTCCAATTCAGGACGTTCCACTGATCGTCCGGCGGCGGCATCCGGGCTACTACCCCGTACCGCATCCAAATCTATTGCCCGTTGATACGCTTCCGAATCCAATTGCCCCAATTTCCATGCCTGTTTCATTGTGCCGCGTAACGCCGAAAGCATCTTATTGGCAGTGGTATGTTGATACTGTGCCATCAACATCGTGCGAATCGCCGTCGTATGCTGAAAGCGCAATTTCCCCCACGGACATTGCACCAAATCATCAAAGCCCAACAGCGTTGCAATCGTATTCAAAGCCTGTTGCATCGTACGACGCGAACCGGGGGCAAGGGTTGCCAGATAGACCACCGCCGGATTCTGATCCAGCGTGGTGCGTTGTGCGGGGATAATATGGGTGTTGCGCCGTTCGGGGGCAACAATCTCAACCTTGGGGCGTTTTGTGGACATATCAAGAATTGTACGTGTGGCGCACTTCTTTTGCAATCAGGGGATAAAAGAACGGTCTAAAAATTTGGGTATTGACAAAACAAGAGAAAACTAATATCATTAGTCTTGCGAAAACTAATAACATTAGTTATCTATAAGGAACCTAACCATGCCCGCCATGTTGACCGCTACCATGTCTGAACCGACACCCGCCTCTATCACTCCCGTAACAAATGTAACCCTGCTTGCCCGCCCTGCCTTCCTATTGCGGTTGGAAGGATTAACCTTGTTCGTTACCGCGCTGGTGGCATATACAACGTTGAACGGGAATTGGTGGCTTTTTGCCGCCTTGCTCTTTGTGCCGGATGTTTTTATGCTTGGGTATCTCCGCAATCCTGTCTGGGGGGCGGCTGGCTATAATCTGGGGCATATCTATCTTCTGCCTGCACTGCTGTTGGGCGCAGGGTGGTGGATGGGATGGCAACTTGCCGTCCTCATTGCGATCATCTGGTTTGCCCATATTGGTATGGATCGTACTGTTGGGTACGGTCTGAAATACAGCACCCAATTCAAGGATACCCATCTTCAACGCCTATGAGTCCTTATCCTGCCCAAATTACCCGTGATGGTCTGGTGGCGCAAGCATGGGATATTGCCGCCCGTGACGGGGTAGAGAGCCTGTCGCTGGCGCGGCTTGCCGATGCACTGGGGGTGAAAGCACCTTCCCTTTATAATCACATGAAGGGCAAAGCCGAACTGTTAAAGGCGGTGAATGAACTGACCATTCGCCGCCTTTTTGATACGCTAGATGCGATTGCGGCATCCTATCCCCCGGAATCTGCCTATGCCTCATTGCTGGCAATGGCGGCGGCATACCGTACCTTTGCCCACACCCATCCCATTCCTTACACCCTTGCCTTCGCCACGACCGACCCCACCGCCCGCCCCGATCCGGCAGAATTGGCGGCGCGGGCAATTCCCTATCAGCACCGGATGGCATATTTGAGTGGGGATGAGGCATCTTTAACCGCTCTGCGTGGCTTGTTGGCACTCATGCACGGCTATGTTATGCTGGAATTACACCACCAATTACAACGGGGCGGCGATTTGGCGGCAACCTATATGCAGTTGGTGGGGCAATATTTAAACAGTTGGGAGAAGCGGGACGCAGAAAGCGGAAAGCAGAAAGCCACCACGACCTAACGCAGAGGCGCAAAGAAGCAAGAACGCAGAGAATTTTTATCGTAGGGGCGGGTCACACCTCCGGCGGAACTCCCAAAATGCAACGGGTGACCCGTCCGCCGTTGGGGACGGGAATCGGTGATTGTAGGGGCGATAGCATCCGCCCATGCATATTACATGGCGTACCTTTGGCATGGAACCCATCCTCCTGACGGGCAAACGTGCGGCGTTACGGATGCTTCGCCCTGCCGTAAAGATGAGACGCGGAAGCAGAAGATGGAAACAACTAAACAATGCAACAACTCATGTGGTTTTTGGCGGAGGGTACGCAGGTTGTCACTCAGGTCGCTCTGACCAACCCGGAAGGCGACATTGAATATCCGCGAGGTTCGGTGGGGGTGATTGTTTATGCACCCACGGATGATACTCATCTGTACCGGGTGCGCTTTCCCGATGGGCGCGAGGCGGCATATCGCCGCCCCCAACTCGCTGTATTAAAACAATTCCGGCGTGAAGGGATTGAAACCCATGATGCCTTGAGCAACTTCGACTTAGGGCAATACATCATTTTTCGTTGTGTGGTGGGGTCGCGGGCGTTCGGGTT
>CBKYSX010000651.1:0-3209 GCA_966690745.1 uncultured Ardenticatenales bacterium | reverse complement strand
GTTACAAATTCGACCAACCCTATCACATCCAATATACCTTCTGGTTGGGACAACTTTTAAGCGGACAATGGGGATTTAGCCCGAACCTGCGGGAATATGTTTCAACAGCCTTGTTGGTACGAACTCCTGCCACGCTTGAACTGCTTTTGTATTCCACCTTACTCTATTTGCCGATGGGGTTACTATCGGGGGTGATTGCGGCATGGCAACAGGGGCGGCGGGCAGATGGCGTTCTACGGTTCGGGGCGTTTCTGGGCACCTCCATTCCCTCGTTTATTGTAGCGTTTGTAATGTTAGGCGTTTTTTATATCGGGTTGCGTTGGTTTGCCCCCGGGCGGATAGACCCCGGTCTGGCGCGGTATCTTACCTCCGAAGGGTATCATGCTGTGACGGGCATGATTACGGTTGACAGTGTGATTAGCGGGCGGTGGGATATGTTTTGGAGCGCATGGCGGCACCTTGCCATGCCGATAGTGACGCTGGCATTCATTCAATGGGCAACTGTGATGCGCCTGATGCGCGTTTCGACGCTGGAAACGTTGCAGACCGAGTACATTACGGCGGCAAAGGCGCGGGGCGTATCTTTACAACGCCAACTCTGGCATCATGCGTTTCGCAATGCCCTAGTCCCGGTCCTTACCAATAGCATGATGACCATGGCGACCCTGATTTCCAATCTCTTTATTATCGAACGTATCTTCAATTATCCCGGGCTTTCCGACATCATCGGTAAAGCCTTTCTGTTTTCTACGCCGGATGTCGCCCTGATGTTGGGGTTTGCCGTGTACAGCATTTTGTTGGTGTTGCCGATGGTCTTTCTGATGGAATTGTTGCAGGCATTGATTGACCCGCGTATTCGGGAGGGAGTTACGGTATGAATCTATGGAAACGTCTGCTCCGCAACCGTCAGGCACTGGCGGGGTTGGGATTGGTCCTCTTCTTTATGGCAGTGGCACTGTTGGCTCCGGTGCTTTCCCCGCCCGATATACCGCAAACCCCCATGCAACGGAATTACGCACGGGGCGATGGATTTCGAATTGTGCCGGAATATGTGGAAGAACGGATACGGGAGCCACAACCGCCCACTGCCGAGCTGTGGTTTGGTACGGATGCCCAACAATATGATATTTTCCATTCGCTGGTATGGGGAACCCGTTCGGCACTCCGCTTTGGCATGGTGGTGACGTTAGCCACGGCTCTGATTGGAATGTTGTCGGGGGCATTTAGCGGCTATGTCGGGGGCTGGGCGCAAACGATTACCTTACGGATAACCGATGCGTTTCTGGCAGTGCCGTTGATTATTGCGGTGTGGATGATGGGGCAGATTATCTATGGGTGGGGGGGGAGCAATGCCTCCGGGCTAATTACGTTTCTGAACACGCTGAACCTAACCCCCACGATGCTGGCATTTATTCTGTTTACCTGGATGCCCTATGCCCGCATTATGAATGCCACGGTGCTACAACTGAAACAGACCTCTTTTATTCAGGCAAGTGAGGCATTAGGCGCAAGTCGCTGGCGGGTGGTGTTGCTTCATTTGATACCGAACGCGCTCTCCCCGATTATTGTATTGATGGCGCGGGATGTAGGCGGGGTCGTGACCTTTGCCTCTGCGTTGGAAGCTATCAATCTGGCGTATGCCTCAGAGTGGGGTGCGATTTTGTCCCAAAACCGGGTGTGGATATTAGGGTTGTCCGGCAATATTCTTTTATATTGGTGGGTTTACATTCCTATCACGCTTGCCTTTATTCTGTTTGGCATGGCATGGAATCTGTTGGGGGATGGATTGAACGCCATTTTGAACCCCAAAACGGTGTAATCTCCATTCGTGCCATACCACGACAGGGCGAAGCATCCCTACGCCATTGTTGCTTAGGGGGGTGTCAGGATGAAGACAGGATGTAAAAGGACGGAGGTCACAGCGTAGGGATGCTTCGCCCCTACAATCCCTCCCACGTTTGATAGAGCAGGCTTGCCAACCCTTGTTGCCTCTATTACACTTGCGGGAGTAATAGGATGAGCAAGGACGCTCCCACGGGGTCGCATAGGCAATCGTAGTTCCCGCCTGCCCGCAAGGGAGCGTTTTTCTTTCTGCATGGGGAGGGTTCCATGACAACATTTGATCCAACAACAGTGCGCCGCCTGGCGGTGCTGACCGGCGGCGGTGATGCGCCCGGAATGAATGCCTGTGTACGGGCAGTGGTACGGACGGCTCTTGATGCGGATTTGGAAGTGGTTGGCATTCAGGGGGCGTATGCCGGAATGATTCGCGGCGATTTTACCCCTTTAACCGCCCGCGATGTGGGCGGGATTATCCAACGGGGGGGCACATTCCTCCAGACAGATCGGTTGCCCCAGTTCAAAGAGGATTCTTATCAGGAAAAGGGATTACAACAACTGCGTGATAACGGAATTGATGCGCTGGTGGTGATTGGCGGCGATGGCTCATTGAACGGAGCATTGTCACTGCATCGGCGCGGCTTTCCGGTGGTGGGAGTTCCCGCCAGTATTGATAACGATATCTGGGGAACGAACATGGCAATCGGGGTGGATACCGCCCTGAACACGATTTTGGAAGCGATAGACAAATTACGTGATACCGCTTCCAGCCACAAACGGGCATTCTTGTTGGAAGTGATGGGGCGCAATTGCGGCTATCTGGCGTTGATGAGCGGTATTTGCGGCGGGGCAGAGGTGATTTTGATTCCCGAAATGCCCCTCACGTTGCAAGAAGTGTCGGAGCGGATTACCGATGCCTACCAACGGGGCAAAACCCATGCGATTATCGTGAGTGCAGAAGGGGCAAATCATCCCTGCGACGAAATCGCCACCTATCTGAAAGAAAAAGGCACAGGCTTTGATGTGCGCGTCACCATTCTGGGGCACGTTCAGCGCGGGGGTCGCCCCTCGGCGTTTGACCGTCTGCTGGCGTTGCGGCTGGGGAATGCCGCCGTGCAATGTTTATTAGCGGGGCAGGTGGGCGTGATGGTCGGGTTGCTGGGGCGGACGGTTGAGCCGGTTTCGTTGGAAAAAGTGGTGTCGCAACCCCGTCAGGCGAATCTGGATTACTACGAAATGGCGCGGGTGTTGGCGAGATAGAGATAGTAAATTCCCCGCCCGCTAGTTCCGCGATGCTCCACTAGCGGCTACCAATAAGCTGAACGACCACGACCTTCACGTTGTAAAGTTGTTAGCTTTCTGGTAGCCCC
>CBKYSX010000650.1:0-3209 GCA_966690745.1 uncultured Ardenticatenales bacterium | reverse complement strand
CTCGGGGTTCGCCAATTGCGCGACATAGGCTCTGTCCGCCCGTCCCCTTCCCGCCGCCGCGATCAACATTAAATACCTCTATGCACGTTGCTATCTCTGCCCATTTCTGGGGGCAAGAAACAACCGGAAGCGGGCAATATTTGCATCGGTTGGTGGCGATGCTCCGCCGCCATCATCCCGATATTACGATTACCTTGCTTTTTCAAGCCGATGCCCCGCAAAAAGCACCTCTACCCGATGATATTTCCCATCAGGTTTTGCCCACCCCTTTCGACAATCGTAATAAACAGTTAGCCAAGGTATGGTTTGAACAGGTGGCAGTACCCCAGGCGGCAAAGCGGCTGGGCGCAGACTTGCTTCATGTACCCTATTTTGCCCCCCCCTTACGATCAGCGATACCGGTGATTGCCACCGTACACGATCTTATTCCGATGGTGTTGCCCGCCTATCGTGGTAGTGCGCTGGTACGGAGTTATACCGCACTAGTGGCGCGGGCGGCACAACAAACCTCATTCACGCTGGCGGACAGCGAAGCCTCCCGACAGGACATTTTAACCCTCTTGAAAGTGCCGCCCGAACGCGTACGGACGGTTTATCTTGCCGCCGATGCCGGGTATCGCCCCCAAAGCGAAGCCGAACTGTTTAGGGTACGCCAACGTTACAATCTGCCCGAGCAATTTGTGCTGTATCTGGGGGGCTTTGATGTCCGCAAAAATGTTCCTCTGCTGTTGCAAGCCGCCGCCCAACAACAGGGAGTGTGGAAGGTCGTCATTGCCGGAAAGTTGCCCAAGAGCGACAGTGATTTCTTTCCCCATCCGAAACGGATTGTTGAAGAATTAGCCATTGCCGAACGGGTGCAGTTTACGGGATGGATTGAGGAGGGGGATAAACCCGCTCTATTGGGGGCGGCAACCCTTTTTTGTTTCCCCTCGGCATACGAAGGGTTTGGCTTGCCGATTTTAGAGGCAATGGCGTGTGGAACGGCAACCGTGACCACCAATGTTTCCAGTCTACCCGAATTGGCGGGCGAGGGGGCATTGTTGGTTCCGCCGAACGATGTTCCTGCTCTACGGGAGGCGTTGGATACGCTTATGGCAAACCCCGTAACCCGTGTACAATTGGCAGAGCGCGGTCTGGTACAGGCGGCGCGTTTTTCATGGGAACGATGTGCAATGGAAACGGTAAGCGCGTACCGACAGAGTATTGAATGAAAATTCACCTCCGTGAAATGACCCCCTCCGATCATGAAGCCGTGTTTGCGTTGGCGCGAACCTTAGCGGCGTGGTGGCAACCGATTGACCAGATGACGCTGGCAATGGATGTCCGCGAACATTACGGTATGGTGGCGGAGGATGAAAACGGGGAAATGGTCAGTTTTCTCACCTATCGCCTTGAAAAATCAGACGTGGCGGAATTGACGTGGCTGGGGGTACGTGCGGATTTACGGTCACAGGGAATTGGTTCCATCATGTTGGATTGGCTGGAAACCACCATGGCAGAAAAAGGGATAGATGCGATTGAATTAAGCACCGTGCCCCCCGACCATGAAGAAACCTTTGCGCCAACCTTTGCTTTTTATAAACAGCGTGGCTATCGCATTATGCGGCGGGAAAATCATTTTTATGCCTTTGGACGACCGCGGGTGTTATTGCGGAAGGATTTAATTCCTCTATGAAAGTGTTGTACCTCTCCAAAGCCCTTGTCGTAGGGGCATATCAAACCAAAATGGAAGCATTGGCGGCGGCGGGCGCACGGTTGACCGCCGCCGTACCTCCATCGTGGCGGGACGAACGGGGCGAAACATGGTTGGAGCAGGCGCACACCACAGGGTATGATTTACATATTGTTCCGATGATGTTTAACGGCTCCTTTCATACCCATTTTTATCCTACGCTTGGCACCCTGTTGGATCGAATTCGACCTGATATTCTCCATATTGACGAAGAACCCTATAACGCAGCGGCATTTCATGCCGGCTGGTTGGCACATCGTCGCCGCATCCCTTTCTTATTTTTTACGTGGCAGAACATCGCCCGTACCTACCCCCCTCCTTTTCGTTGGATGGAGCAATGGAATTACCGTCATGCGGTTCACGCCATTGCGGGGGGAGAAGCCGCGAAAAACGTTCTGCATGAAAAAGGCTATCGCCGTCCCGTCACCGTCATTCCACAATTCGGGGTGGATGGGCGGCTCTTTCCTTTTCGTGAACGCCCTGCGGTCAGCCCGGTGGTAATCGGGTATGCCGGACGATTTGTCGAAGAAAAGGGATTGCAGGTGTTGTTGGAGGCAGTGGCGGGACTGCCGCCGGAGGGGTGGCGGGTCGTGCTACGGGGCAGTGGGCCCTATGAAAACACGCTCCGTTCGCAGGCAAAAACATTGGGAATCGAAGAAAAAGTCACCATTTCGCCCCCGTTACCCTCTACCGCCATGCAGAGTTTTTATCACGAAAGCGATATTTTTGTTCTGCCTTCGTTGACCCGTTCTAATTGGAAAGAGCAATTCGGGCGCGTTTTGATTGAAGCAATGGCAACCGGAACCGTCACGGTTGGCAGTGATAGCGGCGAAATTCCCTATGTGATTGGCGATTCGGGCGTAATTGTGCGCGAGGGAGATATTGAAGCACTCCGGGCGGCTCTGCGCTTACTCATCAGCGATGCACCTCTACGTGCAAAACTGGCACGGGCGGGGCGCGAACGGGTACTGGCAAATTTCACGCAAGAGGCAATCGCCCATCATACGATTGGGGTGTATGAACAGATATTACATACCACCAATCTGAAAAGTTCGTAACGACGTTACCTATTCCCTCCTCTGATAAAAAGCGTTCTTGTTTTATAGATTCTCGTCTATAATCCGCCCCCATGCAATCCACTTTTTCCCCGGACGCGGAACAATCTCATATTGCGTTGAATGCTCAACTATTAAAATTGGGGCAGACCTATCGCAGTGCAGGTATTACCAACTATATTTATCAGTTGGTGCGCCATCTGGCAGAGGCGCGGGCGTTCCGCTATACCTTATGGACCGGGGAAAGCCGCCCAGAGTTTGAGGGGATGGCACAACGCTCTACCCGCCTGCCCGTTCACAACCCGATGGTGCGGATTGCGTGGGAACAGTTGATTCAACCGGTGGAGATTCTCAAAGTGAAACCTGATTTGATTCATGGGTTGGCGTTTGTCCTTCCATGGATCAATCGAGTTCCGGGCATT
>CBKYSX010000649.1:0-3218 GCA_966690745.1 uncultured Ardenticatenales bacterium | reverse complement strand
CTCGCGGGCGGCGGCTTCGCATTGGGCGCGGCGTTCGTTGTACGCCGTTCCCACCAAGCCGCGTCGTGTGGCGGTATCCAATACGACCACAGCATGACCCGACGGAACGGGTAAACTGCGGGTTTCAAGCGAACGGCAGTCAATTAATAGTGCATGACCCGCCTCGCCCGCCGCCGAAATCATCTGGTCCATAATGCCCGAATTCACCCCGATCCATTGATTTTCGGTCTTTTGTCCCAATTTTGCTATTGATCCTGCATCCCAGGGCGTATCCGTTAAAGCAAGAAAGGCACGGGCTGTTACCATTTCGACCGCCGCCGATGAAGAAAGCCCTGCGCCTACCGGTACGTCACCGGCGATGACCCCTTCCCACCCGTTGAGGTTGTGCTCCGCTTCACTTAAAACCCATGCCATCCCTGTGAGATAATCCACCCATCGAATGTCGCCTTCGGGTTTTGTCAACTCCTCCAGATTGAATGTGGAACTTTCATCGAAATCAAGGGAGTAAACGAGCACTTGGCGGTCATCACGCGGGCGGAGGGCAATCCACGCCGAGCGGTCAATCGCCATTGGCAGAACAAAGCCATCATTGTAATCGGTATGTTCGCCAATCAGATTGACGCGCCCCGGTGATTGCACCACCATCTGCGGGGTGCCGCCGAAATGTTGCTCGTATGCCTGTAACAATCGTTCGGGTACTTGCATAATTAGATTTTAACCACAGAGGGCATGGAGGACAGCAAAAGATTGGTCGTCTTTGTGACCTCTGTGTTCTCTGTGGTTAATTTGTCGTTCGGTAATGCACATCGCTGACTTCACGAAGTCGCGCCGCCGCCTGTTCGGGGGTAATGTCCCGTTGCCCTTCGCCCAGCATTTCATAGCCTACCATAAATTTTTTGACCGTAGCCGAGCGAAGCAATGGTGGGTAGAAATGACAATGGAGTTGCCAGTACGAATAATCCCTCGCATCCGTTGGTGCACCATGCCAGCCCATCGAATAGGGGAAGGCAGTATGGAAGAGGTTATCATAGCGCGTCAGAATTTCTTTCAGAATTTTCGCGAGGGAATCCCGTTCACTATCGTTCAAATCGGGGAATCGCAAGACGTGGCGGCGGGGAAGTAAGATCGTTTCAAAGGGCCACAATGCCCAATAGGGAACCACTACCGCCCAATCGTCATTGACTACTACGACCCGTTCGCTCCGCTCTAATTCTAAATTGACATAATCCAATAATAGGATGGAATTATGCGCGACGGTGTATTCCTGTTGATGGCGATCTTCTTTGGTGGGTTCGTTGGGCAGATGATTCTGCGCCCATACCTGACCATGCGGGTGGGGGTTGGAACTGCCCATCGCCGCCCCCTTGTTCTCAAAAACTTGTACCCAGCGATAGTGTTGTCCCAGCTCCGTGACTTGTTCTGACCACACATCTACGACGCGCCGGATATCGGCAGGTTCCATTTCCGCGAGCGACAAATCATGGCGTGGCGAGAAACAAATCACCCGTGCCGTCCCTGCTTCGCTTTCGTACCTGAACAATGGCTCCGTACTGATTGGGGAGTCGGGCGTATCGGGCAGAAGTGCGGCGAAATCGTTGGTAAAGACAAAGGTAGAATCGTAGGGTGGATTGCTCACGCCCCCTGCCCGGTTATTGCCCGGACAGAGATAACAAGTGGGGTCGTAGGCGGGACGATTGTCGGGAGGGAGTGTTTCCTGCGCCCCTTGCCAGGGGCGTTTGGTGCGGTGTGGCGACACCAACACATAATCCCCCGTCAGGGGATTTAAGCGGCGGTGGGGGTGGTCGGTGGGGTTAAAGGGTAAGGTCATCGGCTTTCCCTTCAAATAATCATTACATAGTGCATAGTGCATAATACATAAAGACAAAAACCATCAATTTCATTTGTCGTTTATGCACTATGCACTATGCAGTTCTTCGGTTCGTTCAAACCACGGCAGATAGTCCAACGGTGCAGGATAATCCCGCACCCATTTTCCCCCCGCCAGCGTAGTGCCGCGTAGCACATCGCGCCATGTTCCGGCGGGCAGATAAAAATCCCGTGTTCGCGCCCCTGCTTCCATTACTGGAGCCACCATCGTGTTCTCCCCCAGCGCGAATTGGTCGCTAATGGGATAAGTAGTGGGGTCGTCGGGGGCGAGCCACGAAACGGGGCGAATGATGGGGTGACCTGTTTGGGTTGCCGCCTCCGCCAAAGGATAGATGTGGGGATTGGTGGTATGCCACCGCACTGCCTGACGGCAAAGGTCGGTGGTTTCTTCATCAAAATCCCAAGGGGCAACAGAAAACTGCATGGCGGGGAGCAGGGCGTTTGCCTGCGCCCATCGTATCAATAATTCTTTGTCAGGCAAAAGTGAGCCATAAGCATTACCCCCCACCATATCAGGCAGAACGAAGGGATAGCCCAGTATGCCCAGCGTCAGAGCGGAAGTAACAACACTTTGCAAGCCATTGTCCAAGCCCCATGAAGAAAAACGATCCCATTCCCGCACAAAAATCGGAGCGTTTTGGTTGCGGTACGCAGAGCGTACCTCGCCCCATTGAAAGCGGCTGGCAACCCGTTCCACCCACAGCGTTGTATAGTCGTTGGGGGAGATGGGATGCTGGGTGCGGAAATGGGGGGGCAGGAAACAGGGTTCGCCTGCATCAAATTTAAAGCCATCAATGCCATATTTTTCTTGCAGAAGGTAGAGCCGGTCCAGATACCATTCTACCGCCTTCTCGTTTGTGACATCCAGACTGTACCCTTGTCCTTGCCACCAGCGAATCGGCTCTGCTTCCCCGCTTGCACCCGCCACCCAGAAGCCTTCCGCCAACCCTTCAATAAAGGCGTGTGAATCCTCCGCCGCAAAGGGAATGACCCATAAGGTAACGCGAAACCCTTTATCGTGCAGTTCTTTCACCATCCGCTTCGGGTCGGGAAATTTTACGGGGTCAAAAATCAAATCGCCATACGCCCGCGACCACTTATCATCAATTTCCATTACAGAGTAAGGGAAGTCGTGGGCGATAATTTCATCGGCATATTTGAGGGTCCAACGTTGGTCAATCCCCATCTTAAACCGTGCCCATGTCGTCCATATGGGGTCACGGAACATGGATTCGGGCGGGGTGGCGGCGGGGTGGGGCAGGGTGGCTAGAAATGCTTTTTGCGCGACTACAGGGTTGGCGTGGCTGGTGATGGTATATGCCAACCGTGCC
>CBKYSX010000648.1:0-3218 GCA_966690745.1 uncultured Ardenticatenales bacterium | reverse complement strand
ACTGCGTACCTCGTATATGCATACAAAAAGAGAGTCATCTGCTTCGCGCAGATGGCTCTCTTTTTAAGCTTGATCCCGCTCTATTCGGAGCGATGCCCGGGTCCTACAATGCCATTGTTGTAATTGTCGAGAATTGTAGCGTTGTTGATTGCCGCAGTGCGTACCGGTCCCGGAAGATTAGAGGAAGGTGTATAAGTAGTAAAGAAGGTTTCGGCGTAGACGATTGCCGCATCCACTTCCGGCGTGGAACTGGCACCATTTAGAATGTTGAGTTTCGCCGCAATATAAGCGTGTGCGAGGATGTAGTACCGAATGCCGCCCTGCGGAGATGTCCACAATACTTCATAGTAGGTCTGTCCGCTCAGATAGAATGTGGTATCCGCGCCGTCCGGTCCAATTGCCAGCCAGGCATCGTCATAGGGTGCCGGTCCACGATGGGAGTGGGTTTTCCAATAGCCCGGTGTTAAGGTACATCCTGTACCACACGCCACGGTAACGATGACTGTCCATGTATCTGAGCCGGTCGTTCCCGAGTTGGAGGTAGTGAAGGTAGCAGTGTTTAGAACATTGTTTTCACCACATTCCAGGGGGAGGTCCCTTACATCTATGGCATAGGTAAAGGTGTATGGTGCGTTATCAGCACATACTTGCCCCAATGTTCCACCAAGGGTATCGGTAACATCTACGCAGGCATCAACCGTGGTAGAAGGATCGCCAAATGTGACAGGTGCTGTTCCGCTTCCTCCTTCGACAAGACCAGAGGTTGTCACGGTAGCGGTATTGATACGGTCTGCGCCATCCGGTAAAGGTGAAGTATAGGAACAGGTTACACTCCCACCTGAAGGAATGGCAAAGGGAATCGGGTCGGGGCATGTAACCGTTGCGGAAATACCATCGGAGATGATGTCACTTACACCGGTAACGGTTGCCACATTATTAGGGTCAGGGTTGGAAATTGTAATATCGCCACTCACTGCCCAATCCGAGTCTGCCGATGTCGCACTTACAGTGACTTCGTAGTTGATGAAGAAACTTTGTCCCGGTGATACGAGGATTTCAGTTTGATCCGCAGATTTTTCGATATCCCACAACCACGTACGCACAAAAGTGGTATCGGCGGTTTTAGAAACCTGCACGTTATAGTCGTAACAGAAGCTGATATGGCTAATACCGTATGGAGTTCCATTACTCGTGTTGGTTGGTGTAACCAAATCGGTATCACCCATCACTTCAGGAGTGTAAGCGTACCAATTGGCGTTCGGACCACCCTTCATAATGACGGCATCAATACCCTGATTGGCATTCCAATCCATGTGAGCGTTTGGAAGGTAGGTAATCTCTACGGTCAAATAGCCATCAGACGTAGTGTAGGAAAAAGTGCCACTCGTAGGAACCGGTTCAATCTTAAATTCGTAGGCATATCCCAGCGACTGACAGGAGGGATTGCCCGGCACTAAGATAGGTTCAACGCTTGCCGCATTCACGGGCGAACCACTGATGAGCAACAAGTACGTACAGAACAAGATAGGAATGAGCAAGAACTTTCGGGGGGACATTTTAACTCCTTGGCACCTCTTCAATGAGGAGGTATAGGTATACACGTCACGTACGCACGCAGAAATAGAAGCAAATTGCTTCTGTAGCCCATATGTAACGATGGGCAACGGTGTTCCTCCTTTCTCCTTTGACCCACGCAAAAGAGGTGCCAGGAACATAAAACTCCTGAACCGGCGTTGCGTTACAAAGGGGTACACAGAATTGAAACCGATTGTAGGTTTTATTCAGTTGTAGGCGATGGAGGTGCTACGAAATACGCGGATATGTGGGGGTGCCAGACAAAACAAAACATCGTCTTGTTGCATGTTTATAGTACCATTGGACTATTCATTTGTCAATACATAACGCCTTTAAGCAGTTGACAATAAAGAGGGAAAGTCAAGAGCATGTCATACGTAAGGAAGGCATTTTAATTTTGGACGACAAGATCTTGGACGAACTGTGTGACAACAAAATAGGGTTGGTGGGGTTATCCCCAGAGTGGTAACTATCATCGTGCGGTCAAGAATATCAAGCTCTTAAGGTTAGTTATGGAGTCACATTCCTTGTGACTATCAGCACAAAGTCACGCTGGTGCATGACTTTGTGCCGGAAATAGGGCTGTTCGACATTTGGTAGAACAATTTAGCAAATCTAAAACAGATTGATAACGGTGGCTGGTACCGGCTCACCCAATGGACTCTGCGCCCCTGAGATATGCCCAAACAGAGCATTTACAGATGAAATACAATATAATTTCTACAAGAATGCATTCGACCCTTATTTATCGCGTGAACTGTGTAACTTCTACAAATACCGAAAGCAGGACAAATGGATACAACATTGCTTAGCCCCCTTCTATTAGTAGCGGGCATTTCACTTACGGGAATGGCTATCTATCTCTTCCGGCGCACCCCCCGCCCTGCTATTACACCCCTTTTGGGGTTCGCGGGGTTGGGATTGTTAGCGGCAAATTTATGGTTGCTCTTCGCCCCTACCGGAAACAATGCAACTTTGCCCACCAACCCTTTTCCTGCCTCGCCGGAACGTATCGCTCAAGGGCAGGTGCTCTATAAGGACAATTGTTTGCGTTGTCACGGGGAAAATTTGGATGGGCAAGGAGCGGAGGCAGCTTCCTTAACCGTGCCCCCCGCCAATCTGCGGCAACATGTGCCTTTCCATGAGGATGGCTACCACTTTAACGTCATTACGAATGGATTTGGAGGAATGCCCGCATTAGGGGCAACGCTGACAGAAGAAGAACGTTGGACCATCATTCATTATATACGTGAGGCAACCCGCGCCGATGCCGGTGGCGAACATGGCGGCGGCGAAGAACATGAACACGATGACCACTCCCATGAGTAATCGCATTCGTTGCTCCCCATACATGGGGGTGTGGGAAACTCTGCGGAGGATGCACTATCTTCATCAAGATAAATCGCAGGATTCAATTGGACTGCAACGGGTAGTACCATCAGCGTAAGACTTTTTGGCGTGCCCATACGTCATACTATATATCCACCTCAAACGAAAAAACGGAATGCGGTAGTACCTTGTTCTGCGAAACTTTAGCAAATTCCAATCTTCTGCTATACTAGAAAGGTGTGATCGTCATCACCCTTCCGCATGGTTGGGGTTAGCACCGAGGTAGTATGTTCCGGCTTTCATCTATCATTTTT
>CBKYSX010000647.1:0-3222 GCA_966690745.1 uncultured Ardenticatenales bacterium | reverse complement strand
CAACCTGCGTCCATGTTGCACCATAATTGCCGGTGCGCCATACCCCTAACAATTCGTGGGTGTCGGTAATAACGGCTTGAACCTCGGCGTACATCACCGCCGGGTCGCTAGGGGCAATCGCCATATCAATCCGCCCCAAAATGTTGCCGTTGGGCTCTTCATTAGGAATCCCGCTTCCTGTTCCCACGGGCCAGCCGTTGTCGGGTGTAGATAACAATGTCCATGCCGATGGACAGCCTTCCGAGGGCCACAGGGCGCGATAAATCCCGTTTGCCCCGTTTTGATTCAAGTTTTGCTGAACGGTGGTTTCCGTACCGCGTGTTCCGATGGCAACAACCAATGCGGTGGTTTCGCCCTGATCTACAAATTCCATCCCTGTTACGTCCTGGCGTTGGTTATTGGTGCCGTTCACGACACAGGCATCCGTCCAACTGGTACCGCCATCATAACTGAAATGGACACCGAACTTGGTTCCGACCGCGATGTGTTGATTGTTGTTCGGGTTGACGCGCACTTTCCCGATGGAATTATATTGGGGAAAGGTGCCGGGATTGGTGTAGAAGGGACCAAAGACATCCCGCCCCAACAGTTCCCACGTTTCGCCCTGGTCGGACGATTTCAGCAAGCCCGACGAGCCAAAGGAGAAGGAGCCATAGCGCAAGTCGCCGGTTCCGGCGTAGACGATGTTGTGGTCTACTGGGTCAATGTGGAGGTCGCCAATCGCAATCCCTTGCAGGTTGTCTTGATCGGTGACGACCCGCCAGGAGGTGTCAGCGGAACAGCAGTTATCCGTTTTCCAGACACCGCCACCGTCAGAACCCAGATATGCCACGGACGGCGACACGGGGTCAATCACGACCACATTAATCCGCCCTTGATGCAATCCGCCCGCGCCCAATCCATCTTCGGGGTTAGGACCAAGCGGGGTAAACGCATCGGTGCCAAGGCGAATCGGTTGCCCGTTCCGCTCAGCGGGATAATGCCCGGCAGGAAGCGCATCTTGCATTCTTCCGTTTTGCCGTTCGGCTTCAACCATCCACCGGTTATCAAATTGGTAGGTGGGGTAGAGGTATCGGTCGTAGAAGTAATCGCTCAAGCCGATCAAGGCTTCGCTTTCTTCCATTACCTCGCTTTCCGCCATAAACAATTCACGGTCAACTCCTTCTAACCCAAAACGGTCGGCTTGCACGGCGCGGGCTTCGTCTCCTTCGGGGGTCAGTGATTGCACACTTGTCAACAACCATGCCCCTGCCAGAAAGACGAGGAGTGTAACGGAAATCAGAATCGGACGCGAACGCTTCATAGAAAGTGACCTCCTCAGTGTGAGTAGAAAGGTGAGCATAACGTGCGAACTCACCTGTTACGTCCCGACAAAAAAAAGGGAAGGTGCTGAAAAAGCACCCTCCCTTTTCAAGAAAGCCGATGAATTGTGCATCTCTCGGAATGCCGCGCCCGTTGCACAGCAGGGTGGTTCAGCGCGGCATTCCTCACGATGCGTGATTTAATTGCGGGTACGGCGGCGATATACCACGAACCCGGCAACCGGCAGAAGGGCAATCAACCCTGCCGCAATGAAGGGCAGAACATTTACACCACCATCTACAGTGACATCCAATGATGCGACCTCCACAGCAGTGGGGGGGCTATCCGGCAGGGGCCAGACATACACGCCACGACCACGGGTGGCGAGAGCGATAGTGGTATATCCACGATCCACCGTCATATCCCAAATCATCACATGGGGTAGGTCGGGGAAGCGCGTCCAGACCGGGTTCGCGACGCTAATGTCATCCGTGAAGTACAAACCCCAGTCCGTCCCAGCGAAAACCTGATTCGGAATGTTGGGGTTAATCATCACGCTGTTTACCGGAATGTTGGGCAGGTTGCCCGATTTGTCCACCCATGTGAAGCTGGCGCAGTTGGCGGTACAGGTCACTTCGTAGACATGTCCGGGGGTAGCCGGGGTGTTTTGACTGAAGCCACCAACAGCGGCATACCCTTTCAAGGGTGTACCAATTCCTGTTGTTACGTCCAGAATCGGGCGGTTGGGAAGAACAGCATTACTGCCTGTCACGTTCACCCAGGTAGCACTATTGGCAACCCCTTGTCCCATGCCGAAACCGAATTGTACGTTCCCGTCAAGAGTTCCCACCATAGCAATCGAATCATCTTCAAAAGCATAGGTGAGCTGGGTAATGTAGGCGCGTGCACCCAACCCGGCGGGGGGGGCGGCAGGACCCTTGGTCAGATCAGGGCTATTGACGAGCCATGTGGTGGTAGGCAGACCGCCGTTGATGGTTTCACGGACACGATAGGTACCGGCAATCAGGTTTTCACAACCATGAGTGTCGCCATCGGTATCGGTACAATCGCCCCACTTATTGATGGCATACGGGAAGACGAAGGCAAGCCGATCTCCACCCCAGTTACCGGGGTTTACCCCTGTACCGGAGGTATCGTTAAAGCCATCAAAAACACGTAAGGGTTGCCCGTTTTGAACGCTCTGATAAATCCGCGGTCCGGCAGGCGCGGTACTTCCGGCATCCAGAACACTGAACATCCCGTCACCACCCTGGCGCAGTTGCCATGTGGCTTCACCGGGAGTTCCTGCCCATTGATACATCGGCGAGCCGTTGTCCTGTGTCCCGCCTGTTACCCCGGGATTCGCGGACGTAGCGAAGTTGGGGGTGATGTCTACGCTATAGAATTCCAGTGCTCCCGCATCTAACCCATCGTTAATTTGGGTCAGTACAATATCATCTTTGTTGGCGGCATTGGCATTGTTGGTGAAATAGAGACCACCATCGTTACCAAAGAGCATATTGGTGGAAGAGCCGGGGACGTAAATAATCCCATGTTGGTCAACGTGCATATCGCCGCCAACTGCAGGTTCATACCCACAGGAGACGTTGCCGAATGTTGCGCCGCCATCCACCGAACGGAAGGTGTCAATCCCTTGAATCCAGACGGTGTTGGGATTTAAGGGGTCAATTGCTACGCCCTGATCATACCAGTTTTGTCCCTGCGGGGCGGCACCGGCACCGTTACAGGTGCGGAGGTCGGCACTATCAGCGACCTGCGTCCATGTCGTCCCGTAGTTGTCGGTACGCCATAATCCCAGCAAATTGTGAGTATTCGGTGCCAATACGCCTTGTACCTGAGCATAGATGACATCCGGGTTGCTGGCGGCAGCCTCGCTCGGGTTTGCCCTGGTGCTTCAGA
>CBKYSX010000646.1:0-3222 GCA_966690745.1 uncultured Ardenticatenales bacterium | reverse complement strand
CCGGCAATTCAAATTGGCGTAGGGTGGCGGGAACAATTTGATTCTCCCGCATCCGTAGCAAGGTCGGAGCATTTTCTTTGGCAATCTCCGGCAACGCATCCCCAACACCTATCGTAACGGGCAATCGTGCCCCTTCCGGCTGGGTTCCATCTTCCAACACTGCCATTACCAGATTGTAATCTGTGCCCACAGAGTAGGGCAAGGTGGTGGTTTGCACAATTTCGCCCACCTGCCACGCTTGGGGTGGATACCAGACCATTTCCATCAACGGGCGCAGATTTGTATCTTCCAGAACCGTTGACCATGTACGATCAAAATATAAGGGGAACGGGCGCACGGGTTCACTTATGGGCCGTAAAACTTCCCAATAAAAACGTGCCTGTGTAGTTTTGCCTTGTGCTACCAAATCGTAGCCGATTAATCGTAGCGCATCCCCGTAGCGGATGTCGGCGGCGAATTGCGGTTGGGGGGTTGTGGGGCGGACATAACTGTAAAAAGAATTAGGAATATCTTGAATACAAGTTGTATCTGCTCCGCATCGTTGCAAAATCAGCCAACCATCCTGTGCCTGCGCGATTCCCCACATCCCCGATTCTAATTTCCCTTCAATATCGGCTTTCAGATCGTTGGGGTGGACAAACAAATCCGGCACGGTGACATCAAAGAGCAGATAATCGGCGGTTTCCTGCCCATCGGGGTAACGAAATATCTGCTCCCGTTGGGAGAGATGGGGGTTGATGGGGGATTGGGCGGATACGGAAGCAGTGGACGGAATCGTCGCCAATAAGCTCTGTCCGATCTGATGGTGGGGTGTCACTTGCGGGAAGTGCCACCCCTCCGCGAAGGGGGTTGCGCCTTCCGCCCTTTGCATCCCCACCGTCACCATCACCATCGCCACCGCTCCCCCTGTATACAGCCAGTGACGGGTGCGCTCGTTGGGTGTTACCCGTTGAACAAGGGTTGCCAGCCCCGCCACGCCCGCCACCATGACAAACGGAACAATTGGCGCGGGGTAGTGATAGCCTACCAGATCACTCATCGGCGCGTAGGTGGAAAGTAGATTTACGGCTAAGGATGGGGCGGCAATCAGCAAAACCTGGGGCGCGAACAGAGCCAACCCGATGGTTGGCAACAGGAGTTGTATCAGATAGGTGCGGCGGGGATCTGCCGCAAACCACGCGATCACTTCAAGGGGGTGGGTAAGCAGATAACCCGCCACGTCCAGCGCACTATCCCCCCATTGGGAATAGTAGCCCAGAAATTCATGGTTCCCCGCTTGATTAAAGGCGGGGGAGATAACTTCCAGCACGAACAAAAACCACCCTACGCCTAAAAGAAAGGGAAACCATCCGAAATGTCGCCTTTGAATCACAAGGGCGTATAAACCCATCATGGCAATCAGGAGGCTAATTTCTTCTTTGGTGGCGGCGGCAAGAATCGCGGCAATCGCAAAAGGGAGATTTTTCTGTTCATTCAAATACCGCCATGCCGGCAAGAGAAAAAGAGGGGCAAGTGCCACTGCATGAAAATCAAAGAGGTTGACCCCTTGCAACGCGGGAACCATTAAATAGGCAACCGCTACGAGTACTGCCGCCCCTGCACCTATTCTTCCCTTTGCGTAGTCATATAAGGGAATCGCGCTTAGCCCGATTGCCACCGATTGCAGAATTAACAACAGGCGCACATCTGACCAAATCCAATAGAGAGGCGCAATCAGCAATAAGATGGGTTCAACATGATGGGCAAAGCGAATCGTCACATCGGGTAGGTTGCTCATCGCAAAGGGTCGTCCCTGCGATGTGTTCCAAATTGCCTGGTCAAAATTACCGAGGTCATAAGCACTCGTTAAAAAAGCGTTGTGCCTCTGCACCGTATAAATGCTGAAATAGACCCCGTATAAGAGTGCCACCCCCACCACCAACCACCAAGTCAGGGGTCGGTTCAAGAATATTGGAGTAGGAGGAGTGATGGGGGCATAGGCAGGGGGTGGACTTGTCATGCGGCTACTTTACTCAAAAGTGGGGAGGATTCAACATTTCCTCTTTGGTGGCTCTGCTTGCATTTTGCCTCAAGTCGCATAGGCTACCACGATTGGTGCCATGAGGTTGAAACCTCATGCTGATATACACAGTCGGCTTGAGCCGACTGTGTATATACCTAAGAATGCACAAGTAAAATTAGCCTGCTTGAGCAGGCTTTCTGTATCAGCGTGAGGCTTGACCTCACGTTCCTTCACCCTATTTCCATGAATTCAACCGACAAATTAAAAGAGGCGGCATTATTGCCCGCTCTCTATGAAACTCAATATAACCATTGGTGGAGTGTAGGGATGCGGGCAATTACCCATGCTCTGCTGGACACTGCCGCCATACCAGACGCGCCCATTCTGGAAATCGGGGTCGGGGGCGGCGCCTTCGCCGCCGAAGTTGCCCACCGCTTCCCGACGCGCCAGGTCTGGGGAACCGATCTAAACCCGACTGCTCTGCAACACGCCCGCCGCCATCCGCTCCATTTTCTCTGGCAAGGGGATTTACACCGTTTGCCCATCGCCGAAAACAAATTAGGAGCAATTATTGCGTTGGATGCGTTTGACCAGAAAGCAGTAGACTTACACACTGCTCTGCAAGAGGCACATCGTGTATTAGCACCGGGTGGCATTGTGGTTATGCGCGTCAGTGCCTATGACTGGTTGCGCGGACCGCATGATGTTGCTTTTGGTACGGGTCGGCGTTATTCCGCCGGGGAGTTGCGGGATGCTCTGACTTCTATGGGTCTCACCCCGGTACGTATGACGTACGCCAACACCCTTTTGTTGCTTCCGGCTATTGTAGTGCGCCTCTCCCAACGGCAGGGAAGTGCTGAAGTAGAAGACCAATTGGAAACCGCCGCCCCGTTGGCGTGGCTATTTAAGACAATTCTCCGTACCGAGGCACAATTTCTGCGTTATTGGAACGCCCCCGCAGGATTAAGCCTGTACGCCATTGCGAAAAAATAATGCTGGTTTGCACGGTTTTACCCACCTACAACGAACGGGACAACATTGTTCCATTAATTGAGCGTCTGTTAAAGGCAAATGACGACCCCTACATGGTGCTGGTGGTGGACGACAATTCGCCTGATGGCACATGGCAGGCGGTAGAAGTGTTACAACAACAGTACAACACACCCGAAGTGACAAAAGTGGCATTAGTGCGGCGTACGGGGGAAAAAGGTTTGACGAGC
>CBKYSX010000645.1:0-3222 GCA_966690745.1 uncultured Ardenticatenales bacterium | reverse complement strand
CCCGCCAATGTGTAACTCCCCTAGAACGCCCATTGGGGTGGGTTGTCCGTACTTATCCAACACATAAGTATAAATATTGGCTAAAGGTTGCCCGATGGTGGGCGGAACATCGGCTGTAATTAGGACGGAAGTGCTGTCTACCGTACATTCGGTAGGACCATAAACATTGTAAAAGCGGCTTTCCTCGATTGCGGCAAGGGTATTCCAGAGGCTTTCCTCAATCGGTTCACCACCGATGAGTCCTATTTTTATGGGGAATGGTTGTTGATTTTCCTGTTGATATTGAATGGCTATGCGAAGTTGTGAAGGAGTTGCATCGAAAAGATCAATTTGATGGTCGCGGAGGTAGTGGAATAACGCTTCCCCATCAAAGCGCACCTCATGGGGCGTGATGTCGAGCGTATGTCCATGAACGAGTTGCACCAGTTGTTTAACGGAGGTGTCAAAGGAAACCGAGCCGTTGACGCTGATCGTCAAGGGGTTGGGCGTATCCTCCCCCACCGCCATCACATCGTTGAGCGCGTATGCCAGATTCATCACAGAGCGATGGGAAATCATCACCCCTTTGGGCTTCCCGGTGGAGCCGGAGGTGTAAATCACATAGGCGAGGTTATCGGGCGTAGAGGTGGAAAATGGGTTCTCTGTGCTGAAGTGGGCAATCGTATCCGTGTTTCGGTCTAAAGCGACAAAGTACTCCGCGTACTCCGGCAAGGTTGCCATCAACGCCTGTTGGGTGACAATCACCGCCGGAGATGCATCCCCCACCATCGCCATTAATCGTTCAGCGGGATAGGTCGGGTCAAGTGGCAAATACGCACCCCCCGCTTTTAGAATGCCCATCAATCCTACAATGAGGTCAACCGAACGTTCCAAATATAGCCCGACTATCGTATCGGAACCCACCCCCAATGTCTGCAAATAACGGGCAAGTTGGTTGGCGCAACAGTTCAATTCGCCGTAGGTCAAGCGGGTATCACCATAGACCACCGCAGTGGCGTTCGGGGTGCGTTCGGCTTGTCTGGCAAACGCTTCATGCCAACAGTCGTCCTGCGGGTATGTCCGCGCCGTTTCGTTCCAGAGTGTAAGAAGGGTGGTCTGCTCCGTCGGGGTCAGCAACGGTAGGGTCGCAATCGGCTGGTCAGGAGCGGCGACAATCCCGTTGAGTAATATCTGAAAATGGTCGCAGAGGCGTTGAATCGTTTCCGGCTCAAACAAATCGCGGTTGTATTCCAGTGTTCCGGTCAGCCCCTGTTGCGTGTCCGCCAGAATCAGGGTCAAATCAAATTTGGCAATCGTGCTTTCAATTTCTTCCTGCTGAACGGTCAACCCCGCCACGCGCAGAGTAGATTTAGGCGTGTTTTGTAGAACGAACAACACTTGAAAAAGGGGCGAATAACTCAAATTGCGCGGCGGTTGCAACGCCTCCACCAATTTCTCGAAAGGTAATTCCTGATGGTTGTACGCCCCGACTGCCGTTTGCCGCACCCGTTGTAACAACTCTCGAAAGCGCGGATTCCCCGTCAGATCGGTGCGGAACACAAGCGTATTGACGAAAAAGCCCATTAAGCCTTCGAGTTCAGCGCGGGTGCGGTTGGCGATGGGCGACCCCACCACAACATCGCTCTGTCCGCTATAGCGGTAGAGCAACACCTTCCACGCCGCCAGCAGGGTCATAAACAATGTGACCCCCTCCTGCTGGCTTAATTTTTTGAGGTCAGCAATCAATGCGGTAGGGAGCGTAAAATGGTGGTTCGCGCCACGATAGCGTTGTACGGGCGGACGGGGGTGGTCGGTGGGTAATTCCAGTAGGGGCGGCACACCCGCCAGTTGCGCTTTCCAGTAGGTAATCTGCTTTTCCAGCAGTTCCCCTTGCAAATGTTGCCTCTGCCACACCGCATAATCGGCATATTTCATCGGGATGGGGCGCAACGGCGAGGGTTGCCCCTGTAAAAAGGCATGATAGAGTGCCGCCATCTCCCCGATGAAGAGGTTCACCGACCAGCCATCGGTGATGATGTGGTGCATATTGAGCAGGGCGAGATATTCTTCATCACCCAGGCGTACCAGACGCGCACGAATTAAGGGTCCCTCCGTAAGATTAAAGGGCGCGTGTGCCTCCTCCTGAATCAAACGGCGCGATTCTGCCTCCTGTGCTTCCCCCGTAAAGTCGCGCAGATCCACTATTGGCAGTGTCAGGGTCAATTCCGGCAGGATTTTCTGGGCGGGGCGCTCCCCCTCCTCCACCACAAAAACGGTGCGAAGCGATTCATGCCGTTTCACCAACTCGTTCACCGCCTGCGTCAGCACAGCGACATTTAACGCTCCGCGTAAGCGTAACACGGTGAATAGGTGGTACAGAGGACTATCCGGCTCCAACTGCTCCAAAAACCAGAGCCGTTCCTGCGAGAATGACAACGGATAGGTGCGGTGGCTTGCCTTTTCACGCAACAATTGCGCCAGCCGCGCCCGTTTTTCTTCAACTGAAAGGGGTTCGTTGAGGGTAGTCATTTAGAAATTGCATAGTGCATATTACATAGTGCATAAACGGCAACGACGATGACCCATATACAGTTTCGTCGTTATGAAATATGCACTATGCAATATGCACTATGAAGTCGTATCCTTAATCGCCGGAGGTTTGGTCTTCCAGTTGCGCCAACAGGGCATCCATCTCTTCTTCAGAGAGGTGGTCAAGGTTGGCGAGGAGTTGTTCTTCTTCCGCCACAGCCATCGCAATCGGCACCATCGCGGGGGCTTCCGCACCCTCGGCTTTGGCGTTCTGTAATTCCGCCACCAACGCACCCAATTCCGCAATGGTTTGATATTGGAAGAATTGAGCAGGGGTCATTTCCAAGCCAAAGGTTTTCGCCTGCGCCATGATCTGCGTGCCCATCATGGAATCGCCGCCGAGGGCAAAGAAATTGTCGTTAATGCCAACCTGCTCGATGCCCAGCACCTCTTGCCAGAGGGTTGCCAATTGTTGCTCCGGCTCGTTGCGCGGCGCAACATAGGCAACATCCATAAAGGGGCGCGGGTGCTTCTGGCTCTTACGAACCACAGGTGCGGCTTTCATTCCTTCCAGCACCTGTTTCGGGTTGAAAGCGTTGATTTCACGAATGGTGGTTTGCAAATCCCGTGTAGAAACAATGATCTGGGGCAGGTGGTTGTACGCCAGAATCCGCGTCAACGCTTCAATCCCCTCCTCCGGCAAAATACCATCCT
>CBKYSX010000644.1:0-3222 GCA_966690745.1 uncultured Ardenticatenales bacterium | reverse complement strand
GTGCGGCAGTTATATGACCAATTGACGGGTCGGAAGTAAAAAGACTGGCATGAACGACAGAGCGGAGAAAGGAGAGCGGAGAGCAACGTTTTACAAACCTTTCCGCTCTCTACTCTCTATCCATTCACCACGCAATCTAAAACCTATGTATGATTATGACCACGCATGGCAGTTGGTAAAGGAACACACGCAAAGCGAATCCCTCCGCAATCACATGCGGTCAGTGGGCATTGCGATGAAAGCATACGCCCGCCATTTTGGTGAAGATGAAGCCAAATGGGCAACGGTTGGGGTTTTGCACGATTGGGATTATGAAGAAAACCCAGATATTGGCATAGAGGGACATCCGGTAATAGGCGTAAACCGACTTCGCGCTGAAGGGTGGCCCGAAGAAATTTGCCGCGGGGTGTTGGCACACGCTGAAGAAATTACGGGGGTTGTGCCTGAATCCTTGATGGAAAAAACATTGGTGGCGGTGGATGAATTAACCGGGTTGATTACCGCCGTTGCCTTAGTACGCCCCAGCAAAGATATTCGGGATGTCACCGTTTCCAGCGTGAAGAAAAAATGGAAAGACAAAGCATTTGCGGCGGGGGTCAACCGCACCGAAATCGCCCATGCTACCGAACGGTTAGGCTTACCCCTTGATGAACATATCGGGCGTGTGCTTACGGCAATGCAGGAAGAAGCCGAAACATTAGGACTTGCAGGTATCTAACAAAAGAGAGGAGGTTGGAGAAAGGGGAATAAGTTTACAAACCTCTCCACTCTCTATTCTCCTCTCTCCTCTCTTATTATGAACCGTATCTCCACCATCCAATCCAAACTCCAATCCACCCCGATTGACCTGCTCGCCCTAATTCCGGGCGAAAATTATTATTATGTGACGGGTGCCCCCCTGCACCCATCGGAACGGCTCAATCTGCTTTTTATTCCGAAACGGGGAACTCCGGTTGCCCTTGCACCCGAATTGGAAGCTCCTTATATCCGCCCCCTCGGTATCCCCGTCTATGCATGGCGGGACGAAACGGGACCGCAAGAAGCCTTACAACAATTGTTGAAAGAATTGGGAACCGATAATGCGATTGTAGGGGTGGAATATAGCGTGATGCGCTTTGGCGAAGGGGAGATGCTCCGTGCTTTTGCGCCGGGGTTGCGCTTCCAACCCGCCGATGGCTTTCTCAGCAGTTTGCGTTCGGTAAAAGATGCCCACGAGGTTGCTAAGATTCGACGGGCGGTTGAAGTCACAGAAGAAGGATTACGTCTGACACTGCCCGAGATTCGCGCCGGGATGAGCGAACGGGACGTTGCCGCGATTTTACAAGTGAACCTCTTGAAAGCCGGAGCCGATGGTATCCCCTTTGGTCCGTTGGTGGTTTCCGGTCCGCGCACAGCGGAACCCCATGCCGGGTCAAGTGACCGTATTCTGCAACCGGGCGATGCGATTACGATTGACTGGGGGGCAACCGTAAACCATTATCACGGGGATATTACGCGCTGTTTGGCAATCGAACCTGTACCGGAAGAACTGGTACGTATCCACGATTTATGTTGTGCCGCCAACGCCGCCGGACGCGCCGCCATTCAACCGGGGGTGTCGGGCGCAGAGGTAGACCATGCCGCCCGTGCGGTGATTGAAACCGGCGGCTACGGGCAATATTTTGTACACCGCACCGGTCATGGACTTGGATTGAGTATCCATGAAACCCCCTACATCGTTGCCAACAACGACCTGCCTTTGGAATCAGGCAACTGCTTCACGATTGAGCCGGGAATCTATGTGCCGGGATTCGGGGGGGTGCGCGTTGAGGACAATATGATTGTGACTGCCAATGGCGCGGAGAGTTTAACGACTTTTCCACGCGAATTGATACGAATTGCGGGATAGGCATACAACGTATCCGGCTATGCATTGTATAAATATAGAGGCACTATTGAAGAGTCAATGGTGCCTCTACTGATTTCTTGAATTACTCTTTTGTTACCAGCCTGAGCTCATACCTCCTATCGCCCGGATTCCATACACCATTCACCAGAATGTATTTCGTATCGGTTGTTAATGCCGAAATATCCAGGCTCACTTCTACCGTTTCGCCTTCAGGAATATAGGAGACACGTGTAAAGGTCTTTATTTCCAGTTCAAGTAGAAAACCATCTTCGCAAGATCTTTCCGTCCCTGAAAAGCTCGTACACTCAATATTGTTATCTTCTGCAACGAAATTGGTAGCATGAGAAGAAAAGGCAATGAAACGTCCATCGTGTGTCATTTGCCCGCCAATAGAAGCTCCATTGCCCTCGGTGCCATCAGGTGTGACAGAAAGCCGAATGGTTGTATCGCGTTCACGGTCATACATAAATACATCCGCCACACCATTGGAATCATTGGGCACCAAATTATCACTTTCGGAATAGTAGACAGTGTACCGTCCATCGGCTGAAATGTCGGTCAACCGTGCGCCCATATTTCCGGGAGCGCCATCGTCGGATTTCGACACAAGAATTGTATCTTTTGTTTCCCGGTCATGTAAGAAGATATCGGCGCAATTGACCTGACGATCTGTAGGAGGGTCATAACAGGCTCCATCGTTAGGGTCGGGGTTAAGAAAATTATCGGCGGTGGTCATATACGCTACCCACCGTCCATCGGCTGAGATTTCCGCATATTCAACCCGATTATTGCCTTGTGTTCCGTCAGGTAATATCGAAATCAACTCTGTCTGGCGGCTCTGACGGTCGTACAAAAAGATGTCTTCACAATTTAAACCTTCCGCCCCGGTAAAAGCACTGGTACAGATGGTATTTGTGTCGTTCGCTAAGTTATCAGCATTGCTTGTAAAAACAATATAACGGGCATCGGGAGTCATATCCGCAAAAAGCGAACTTCCATTCCCTGCTTCTCCACTTTGGGAAAGGGAAACAATTTCGGTAGTGTCCAGAATGGTGTCACGCAAGTAGACTTGCCCGTTCCCTTCAAAATTTTGTGGAAATACGTTTCCCATAAATGACCAAAAGATTACATATCGTCCATCGGCGGACATTCCCGATAAAATCACGTCTAGCACCCCCTGCGAACCATCGGGCGCAACCGAAACCAATTCAATGTTGCCCGTTTCTCTATCAAGCAGAAAAACATCATCACTATTGTTGGTATCCTCCGAAACCAAATTGTCTGCCCGACTTTGAAATGCAACCCAACGTCCATCATCGGAAATTTCCGCGTTG
>CBKYSX010000643.1:0-3224 GCA_966690745.1 uncultured Ardenticatenales bacterium | reverse complement strand
ATAATCAAACGGATATATTACGTTTAACGGTTCAAGATGATGGCGTAGGGTTCTTGCCCCATACCAAAAGTGCCACTATGCTCGGTTTAGAAATTATGCGCGAACGTGCCGATGATATTGGCGCGGATTTGGTCATCGCCAGCGAACCGGGAGCGGGTACGACAATTACGGTCGAATGGCGGAGGAGTATTACGAATGGCAATGCCGACTCAGCATAACCCGATTCGGATCATGTTGGTAGATGACCACGCTGTCGTGCGGCGTGGGCTGGCTACTTTTTTATATGCGTATGAAGATTTGGAATTGGTAGGGGAGGCGAACAACGGGCAGGAAGCGATTCTGGGCGCAGACCATTACCGCCCCGATATTATTCTGATGGATTTGATTATGCCCGTGATGGATGGTCCTACCGCCATCGCCGCGATTCGCCAGAAACATCCCGAAATTCAGATTATCGCCCTCACCAGTTTCTCGGAAGACCATCTGGTGCAAGCCGCGTTGAAAGCCGGGGCGATTAGCTATATGCTTAAGAATGTCTCGGCGGATGAATTAGTACAGGCGATTCGGGCGGCACATAGCGGGCGTTCGATGCTGGCGGCAGAGGCAAAAGAGGCACTGGTTCATGCCATGAGTCACCAACTTGCGCCCGGAAACGACCTGACCGAAAGGGAACGGGAAATTCTGGCGTTAATGGTACAAGGGTTAAGCAACCCCGCCATTGCCGAGCGATTGATTGTCAGCCGCGCCACCGTCAAGTTCCATGTCAGCAACATTCTTTCCAAACTCAGCGTTGCCACCCGCACCGAAGCGGTGGCAATGGCGATTCAGAATCATCTGGTGTAAGGGCAGGACGTAGGACGCAGGACGCGGAAACGGCAGTTGAACCATAGAGAACACAGAGGACACAGAGAACGATAAGAGATAAACATAAGAACGATCTTTGTCGTTCTTTGTGCACTTTGTGCCTCTTTGTGTTCTTTGTGTTTTCCGTAAGTCGTTTCTGCGTCCTGCGTCCTGTAAGAGGTTTTCCATGACAGACATGATCGAATCGGAGCACGTCACATGGTTGGCGTATCAGCCCGAAGAAGCGTTAGACCCGAATTTACAAAAATTGTTTGCGAAGGCGCGAGAAAATTTGGGATTTGTGCCCAATGTGTTTGTCACCTACATGGTGCGTCCGACCCATTTTAGCCAGTGGTTTAATCATTTTAAGGCAGTCATGCAAGGGGAGTCGGAACTGACCCGCGCCGAACGGGAGATGATTTGTCTGGTGGTTTCCGCCGAAAATCGCTGTTTGTATTGCCTGGTTAGTCATGGGGCAGAATTGCGCTTGTTGTTGCAAGACCCGATTACGGCAGATCGGGTGGCATTTGATTATCGCCGCGCCGGATTGGATGAGCGTACCACTGCCATGCTGGATTATGTGGTCAAAATTACGCGCACCCCGGTAGATTGTGATGAACTGGATATAGAGTATTTGCGCGGCTTTGGTTTCAGCGATGAAGGGATTTTTGATATTATTGAAACCACCGCCATGTTTAACTTCACCAACCGCCTTGCCTCTGCTACAGGGATGATGCCCAACCGGGAGTACCACGCGCTGGGGCGGTGAATCAATTTTTATGGAAACATTCTTGCCCACGACCTCTTTGATTGAAGATGAAAATAGCAAAATTTCTACACCTACTGCGGAAGAGGTGGTACTACGCATTTTTCCTGCGGCTCAAGCCAGCGGTAAAGATATATGGAGGGTAGGAATCCCATCTAACCCCTCCGCCGCTATCGCGGAAATCAACGCTTCATTACCGGAAGACCAAGAAGTTGCATTGGTCGGGCAGGGTGGCGGTGTCATGGATATTGTTATTAATCCGCGTACCATTGTGAAGCCCACCATAACGAAACCTTTGGTTCTGGGCATTGCTACGCTGATGAGTGTGATTGTTACAATGGCATGGGCTGGTCCGCAATTGTTGTGGGAATGGGAGTGGGGCTATGCGTTGCCCGGTGCATTAGGGATTGTGGCAATTCTTTTTGCCCATGAAATGGGGCATTTTCTTGCGATGAAACGATTAGGGATTAATGTCAGTTATCCCTATTTAATTCCTTTTCCTCTATGGTGGGGTGGAACCTTTGGTGGCTTTGTGAGTAGCGAAACACCCCCTAACCGCCACGCATCGCTCTATTTGGCGGCGGGAGGACCTCTTCTTGGATTACTGGTTACCATTCCGATTGCTGTTGTTGGTTTATGGTTGAGCGAGCGAGGACCGCTTGACTATGATACGATTATCTTTGAGGATGGTGGACTATTTTGGAATATGATGGTTGCGATGATAAACCCTTCTATGGAGGGTAACGGCTATCTAAGACTCCATCCATTAGCGGCGGCGGGATATTTTGGGGTGTTTTTGACGGGGCTAAATTTATTACCTGTATTTCCTTTAGATGGAGGGCGTTGGATTTTTGCTCTGTTGCCGCCCTTTCTGCGTCGTCCTTTTTCAGTGGTAGCGATTATAGCTTTGATTATCTTTACATTTGTAAGTAAATCAGGTAACGGTTTTTTAATCGGATTTTGTTTGGGGGCTTTGCGTTATGTAGGGCGCGGCATTGCGACTGATGATGTTACCCCGCTCTCCCTTCCCCAAAGAATTCTTGCCTTTTTCCTCTGGATAGGGCTTTTTATTTTGCTGTGGGACATAAATCCGGTGGATCGTATCCCGTTTCCATCTCGCTTTTAATTGCGCTGGGAATGTCTTTGGATAGGAATGGGATAAATTTGATTCAATCGCCACCACATCCCACCGTATATAGCTCATACCACCCCGCACCATCTGCCCACACCTGTTCGTGGCGTGACATCCATACTTGCAAGGCGTTGTAGTCTTCGGCGGTGATGGGATTCACCACACTTTCTTCAAACAAAAAGTCCGCGCCCCGCAAGGCAACCGCTACATGGCTGATTCTTGCTTGACATAAATCTTCGTCTATAGCGGCAACATCCCGATTGACCCTCTGCAACCGCCACGTAAATTCATACAAAAGCGTATCAGGGAGGGTGGCGGGGGACATTCCATAGGAACGTGGCTCATACCAGAGTTGGACGCGGCTGGTAGGGGGGAGGGCATTCACCTGCGCCGCCAGTGCCTGATACGCCGGTGGACGTTCCGCCAGCCAACTGCTTTTATCCGGGGCAAATAATCCGTTCACCGGGTCTAGTGCCACCGTTT
>CBKYSX010000642.1:0-3233 GCA_966690745.1 uncultured Ardenticatenales bacterium | reverse complement strand
GCTTCGCCCCTACGATCAATCCTCAACAATCGCTGCCTCCAATGCCGCCCACGAAAACCGCTCACGGGCGGCGGCAACGCCGGGGGCGAGGCGGGGTCGCCAACCTTCTTGATGATACCGGATAAGTGCCTCTGCCAGCGCGTCGGGATCGTCGGGGGGGACGACCATGCCACTGACTTCATGGGTCACGGCTTCGGGTAATCCGCCTACATTGGTCGTAATCACCGGAACACCAAAACCAAAGGCAACCTGTACCACCGCGCTCTGGGTGGCGGAGCGATAGGGTAGAACGGCGGCATCGGCGGTATGAAAAAGCGCGGCGGTTTCTTCGTTGCTCACATACCGGTTCAACAGGGTGATATAAGGTTGTAGGGCAGATGGAATCAAGGCGGCGGGGTCGCCCGCGTTCGCCCACCATTCCCCGGCAATCGTGAGATGGGCATAGGGCAGAGCCTCAACCACTTTGGGCATGGCGGCAAGCAGAACTTCAATTCCTTTGTAAGGGCGCACAAAACCAAAAAAGAGAAAATGGGGATCGCCCGGTTTTTTGCTGGTCGTCAGTGAGGTGTTGTCGGCAATGGCGGCATAGCCGGGAAGCATCACCCGTTTGATGGGGTGATGGGGTAATTGTTGCCGTAGCACTTGTTCGTCACTCCCGGCATGGCAAATTAACAGCGAACTCCACCCCATGACCATTTTTTGAAAGAGGCGGCGAAGCAGGGCAAAAAGCGCATTTTCCTTTTCATGGGGTGTGGCGTTATGAACAATAATCACCTTTTTGGTGCGGCGTGGCGCAAAGAGCAAGAGCAGACCAATCAAAGGAATCCAATAGGGAACCGTCCATTGCAGAATCAGAACATCAGGGGCGGCGCGACGGATGTCCCACCCCGTCCGAATCCATGTCAGGGGGTTGGCTCCGTCTAACATCGGCTCGGCGGCGGGAATGCGGAGCGCACTGCTTTCGTCGCGGTCGCTTTGCCCCGGATAAAGCCATGCCGGATATTGACGGGAAAAGGTCAGCAAGCGTACTGTATGCTGGGCGACGAGATGGCGATAGAGAAAGGTGGTGTAATGGCTGATGCCCCCGCGAAAGGGGTAGGAGGGACCGACAACGATGATATTCATGGATGGGGGTTGTCGGCAATAAGCGTAGAAAGCGTTGCAAGCGCAGGCGTTCCGCGCTCTATAGTGGTGACAATGCGCCCTTGCTGTAAAACCATCACACGATCCGCCAGTTGTTGTGCCTCATACGGATCATCGGTCAGCAGAAGGATGGCTTTGCCCCGCGCCTGTTCTGCTAGCAGGTGGCGACGCAGGGTCAATGTCTGTTCCAATGCCAGTCCACGGGTGGGATAGAGCGCGACCAATAGTTGATAATCCTCGGCGGTGGCGCGGGCGAGGAGCAGTTGGTGTTTCAGGGTCGGTGACAGGTCGCGTACCTGCGTTTCGGGGGTGGTGTTCATATTAAAGTGGTGCAATAGCTCCCGCGCATACCTGTTAAGGGCATTCCCAGAAAGCACTCCCCCCCGCGCCAGTTGCTGGTAGGAACGCAAGGCAAGGTTTTCGGCAACGGTGCGATCCTCCATCAAGGTATTCATTGCCGTGATGGGTGGAAGATAGGCAATTCCCAAACGGTGCGCTTCTGACGGGGTGAGGGTGAACAGTTGTTCACTCCCCAGATAGAGTTGCCCCTCAGAAAAAGGTTGTTGCCCCAACAGGATACGGGCAAGTGTTTCTTGTCCGCTTTCAGGCAAGCCCACCACTGCTAATAATTCGCCGCGTCGCAGATCCAGCGCGATGTCATGGAGAGCGGATGATACAGACAGATGACGGGTGGATAATACCACTGCGCCCAGGGTTGCCGGGGCGTACTCCACGGTGGGTATTTTAGAATAACCTATCATTGCATGATAGAGCGAGGAGGCGGTGCTGTCGTGGGTGGCAACCGTGCGAACCAACTGCCCCGCTTTTAATACCAACACCACATCGGCACTTCGGTGCGCGATAGCAGGGTCGGCAGTCGTAAAGAAAACCGTTTTGCCTTCGTTTGCAATCCGGCGAAGTGTAGCGCGAAAGTCCTCATGGGTGTGGGGGTGGAGCCGCGCAAAGGGGTCATCCAGCAAGAAGAGATTCACATCCCGATAGAGCAGACGGAGCAGTTCAGTATGAAACGCTTCGGTGCGAGAGAGGTTCTCAATTCTTGCAGAAAGGTTGACCGACAAACCATATTGTTCCGCCAGTGCGCGAATTCTACGGAACGGAGTACGATAGAATTGCGGAAAGCCATCATCTGCCGTACCCAGCAGGATATTCTCGCCCACTGTAAAAACGGGGATGAGGGTCGAGGTCTGATGGACAATTCCGATGCCCAATGCCAACGCATCCGCGGGGGTGCTCAGGGCTACGGGTCGCCCGAACCAGTGAATCGTCCCGGTGTCAGGGGTACTGAAGCCGGAAAGCAGGTGTAGCAGGGTACTTTTGCCTGCCTGATGGTCGCCCAAAATGGCGTATACCGTCCCCCCTGCAGGCGTGAACGTGAAATCGTCCAGCGCGGGAATGCCCTGATACCTCTTGCTTAACCCTTCGATGACAAGGGGCGGGGTGGATTCCGTTTCAATTTCAGGGGGGGCGTATTCTATTTCAAGGTCGGCAATCGGTGTGGCTTCTTCGCTCATCAGACCCCTTGTACCAGATTCAATGCGAGTTCGTTATGCCGTGCAACCACGCGACCACTATCCCAGCCGATCAGTTCTCCGTTACTCACCACCTGCCGCCCGTTGACCATCACAAAATCGGCTTTGCGGGGGTAACAGAACAGCAAGGCGGCAACGGGATCGTGGGGGGTGGCTCCGGCATGGTCAAGGGTATCCACGCGAAAGCCAATGACATCAGCCGCCATGCCGGGAGCAATCGCGCCAATGTCATCCCGCCCCAGCACCGCCGCGCCGCCGAGAGTGGCGATTTCTAAGGATTCCCGCGCCGACATGGCGTTGGGTTGCCCCATCACCCGTTGTAATAACATTGCCTGTCTGGCTTCATTCAGTAAATGGCAACAATCGTTGGAAGCAGAGCCATCTACGCCTAAAGAAACTTTTACGCCGTTGTCACACATGGCGTGAATCGGCGCGATGCCGCTGGCAAGGCGCATATTGCTGGACGGGCAATGGCTCATCCCCGTCCCTGTTTGCCCCATCTGCACAATATCGGCATGATTGACATGTACCGCATGTGCC
>CBKYSX010000641.1:0-3239 GCA_966690745.1 uncultured Ardenticatenales bacterium | reverse complement strand
TTTATGATTATCTTCGTCTGCTTTATGCCCGCGCCGGAATTCCCCATTGCCCCAATTGTGGGCGGGTGGTAACGCAACAATCGGCACAACAAATTGTGGATGCGGTGCAGACTTTAGAGGATGGAACCCGGATTCAACTCCTCGCGCCGTTGGTGATGTCTAAAAAAGGGACACATCAGAAGGTGTTGGAGGATGTTCGCAAAGAAGGGTATGTGCGGGTACGGGTAGATGGCGAGATTAGGGATGTGAACGACAACATCGAACTGGACCGCTATAAGATTCACACGATTGAAGTGGTGGTAGACCGTCTGGTGATTCGCCACGACCCGGAATCCGAAGACCGTAGCCGCTTAAACGATTCGATTGAAACCGCACTGAAACTGGGCAACGGGATTATCGTGGTCAATATTGCCGACCGCGACAACCCCCGCGATATGCTTTTTTCCGAGCATTTTGCCTGTGTCTATTGTGGGATTTCGTTGGGTGAATTAGAACCCCGTTCCTTTTCTTTCAACAGCCCTCACGGAGCTTGCCCGACCTGTCAGGGGCTGGGAATCCGACAGGAACTTGACCCTGATCTGGTGATTCCCAACCCCGACCTGACATTGGCAGAAGGGGCGATTGCCCCTTGGAGCCGCGCCAGTACCAGCGATTCTTTCTTTGCCAAGTTGCTGGAAGCCGTAGCCGCCCATTACGGCTTTAGCCTGGACACCGCATGGAGCAAACTTGATAAGAGTTATCAAAACATTGTCTTGTACGGGACGAAGGGCGAAGCGGTAGCGGTTTCCTACACCAACAAATACGGTCGCGAACGCACCTACGATACGGCATTTGAAGGGGTGATTCCCAATCTCAGCCGCCGCCATAAAGAGACAACTTCCGACTGGATGCGTTCGGAAATCGAACGGTATATGTCGGAACGTGCCTGCCACGATTGTCAGGGAACGCGCCTGAAGCCTGAAGCCCGTGCTGTTACGGTTGCCGGGATGGGGATTGCCGCCGTTTCCAAATTGAGTGTCGGGGATGCCCTAAATTGGGTGGACGCGCTCAATCGCGGCGATGTTCCCGAAGGGGAAGAACTGAACGAGGCACACAAAGCCGTTGCCGCCCAAATCATGAAAGAAATTGATGACCGTCTGGGCTTTATGGCAGATGTGGGCTTGGCGTATCTGACGCTTGACCGTTCCGCCGGGTCGCTTTCCGGTGGGGAGGCGCAACGGATTCGGCTTGCCACCCAAATCGGTTCCCAATTGGTCGGTGTCTTGTACATTTTGGACGAGCCGAGTATCGGGTTGCACCAACGGGACAACGAGCGACTGATTAATACGCTCCATAAAATGCGCGATTTGGGCAACACCCTGATTGTGGTAGAACATGACGAAGACACGATGCGAGCCGCCGACTGGATTGTGGATATGGGTCCGGGCGCGGGCGAGCATGGCGGGCAGGTGGTTGCCGATGGCGATATTCACCACATCCTCAACCATCCCAAATCGTTGACAGGTGCGTATCTGTCGGGGCGCATGGCGATTCCGATTCCTATCAAGCGACGCGAGGGCAACGGCAAATCTATTGTCATCAAAGGCGCACGGGCGAACAATCTCCGCAATGTGACGGTGGAAGTGCCATTGGGGAAATTTGTCTGTGTGACGGGTGTTTCCGGCTCCGGTAAATCTTCCTTTGTGATTGAAGTGATGCATGCACGGTTGGCGCAAATGCTTCACCGTACTAAAGCACAACCCGGCGCACATGATGCGATTTTCGGAGTAGAGGCGATAGATAAGGTCATTAACATTGACCAGAGCGCGATTGGACGTACCCCCCGTTCTAACCCCGCGACCTATACGGGGTTGTTCGGGGAAATCCGTGATTTATTTGCGGGTATGCCTGAATCCAAGATGCGCGGTTATCGTCCCGGGCGGTTCTCCTTTAACGTAAAGGGGGGACGCTGTGAAAATTGTCAGGGGGATGGGGAAATCAAAATCGAGATGAACTTCCTCCCAGACATCTACGTGAAATGTGAAGTATGTCATGGGAAACGCTATAACCGTGAGACCTTACAAGTGCTGTATCGTGGTAAAAGCATTGCCGATGTGCTGGACATGACGGTAGACGAAGCATTGGAGTTTTTCGCCAACATTCCCAAAATGCGCCGTAAATTACAGACCCTGAGCGATGTCGGGTTGGGTTATGTGCGCCTAGGGCAACCCGCGCCAACCCTCTCCGGCGGGGAAGCGCAACGGATTAAGCTTTCTAAAGAGTTGAGCCGTGTTGCTACCGGTAAGACGCTCTACATCTTGGATGAGCCGAGTGTCGGGCTTCACGCCCACGATGTTGCCAAATTGGTGCAAGTGCTGAACCGTTTGGTTCGCAAAGGCAACAGCGTGGTGGTGATTGAACACAACCTCGATATTATCAAAACTGCCGACTGGATTATTGATATGGGTCCTGAAGGCGGGGATGGTGGGGGTGAATTGGTGGTCGCCGGAACCCCGGAACAGGTTGCCGCCTACAAAGGGTCGTGGACGGGCAAGTTCTTAAAACCCGTTCTGCAATCCAGCCCCCGTGCCGACTACGATTCCGACCTGCCCGAAGAAGAAGAGGGTTGGGAAGAGGATGACTACGCCGAACCCGACGAGGTAGAGGAAGAACGAGAGCCGGAAGCGGTGTAAATAAAAAAAGGAGGGTAGCTTTTAAGACTACCCTCCTTTTTTTATGTAATAAGGGGCGAGCCTTTTTCTACTTCAAACATTTTTGGTCGCTTTATGCATAAAGTCATTAAATGAGGGTGTCTTTGTCATGGTATTTCCTAAATGGGTTACAGAGTTTCGTTTAATCCCATAAGGTTGCAACCCACTTCTATCTCGTTGTTTGTAGATCGAAAGGATCTCCCTCTTATGGCAACTCCCTTTACTATGACCATCACCAAAATCCGATGCCTCGTTGAAACCGACGAAGTTGGTTCGGATGAACCCTACGTTCTGGTCTTTGTCGCTGACCTTTCCAAAAAAGCGGGTGGTGTGATTGTGCCATCCGCCGCCACGACTCGATATGGTCCCTGGCATAATGTAGACAAAAACGACCTTCTCCCTACGATACCGCCGGAATTTGGTCCTTCTATTCCGGGGGTACCGGGACAGGTGAACTTTTGGGGACTCAATGAGAAAGCCAAAGCGGTCCAATCGCCGGAAGATATCATTATCCTGATGGCACTGATTGAAAACGACAAGGGTAAACCA
>CBKYSX010000640.1:0-3240 GCA_966690745.1 uncultured Ardenticatenales bacterium | reverse complement strand
GTGCTGGCGCAATTATTCAAATACACCCCCATGCGCCAGACCTTTGGCGTGATTATGCTGGCATTGGTGGAAGGTCAACCCCGCCTGCTTACGCTCAAACGCGCCCTGCAACTGTATGTCGAACACCGGCAAGAGGTGATTCGCCGCCGCTCCCAATATGACCTTGACCGCGCCAAAGAACGCGCCCACATTTTGGAAGGGTTGCGGATTGCCCTCGCCAATGTGGATGAGGTGATTGCGATTATCCGCAAATCGCAACGGGTGGATACCGCCAAAGCCAATTTGATGCAACGCTTTAAGTTGAGCGACAAACAGGCGCAGGCGATCCTGGATATGCGATTGGCGCGACTGGCACAGTTGGAACGGAAAAAAATCGAGGAAGAGTACGCCGAAATCCGCAAAGAAATCACTTATCTTGAAGATTTATTGCGCTCTCCCGCTAAAATTTTGGGTGTGATTCGGGATGATTTGAAAGAATTGAAGAAACGGTATGCCCAACCCCGCCGTACCCTGATTATCACCGATGCGGAGTATACCGGTGCGGTGGTGGAAAGCGACACGCTGATTCCCGAAGGGGAAACCACGATTCTGGTGACGAAAAAAGGGGAGCTCTACCGTCTGCCCACCACTGCCCGCCGCCCCCGTTCCGGCACCGAATACCAACAAATTGTCACCGCCAATAACCGCCACGAAGTTCTGATTATGGGAAGCAACGGGCGGGTCTGGCGCATGTTGGTGCATCAATTGCCAGAAAAGAATGGCAAAAACGAACTCATCGGGTCGGTTTTGTCCGGGTGGGAGCGGGAGAGCCGCGTCACCGCGATTCTGGACATCCCCGGCGATGAAGAGAGCCTTGCCAACACGTATCTGCTGGCAATCACCCGTAACGGGCGCGTGGTACGTGTCACCACCACCGAAGCCCGCAACCTGCATACGGGAACAACCCTTGTCAATCTTGAAAAAGGGGACGAGGTGCTATGGGCAGGGTTGAGCAAAGGGACGGATGAGATTTTTATGGTGACGGCGCAAGGGCAAGCGATTCGCTTCACCGAAGAGGATGTGCGCCCCACCGGAATCGGCGTACAGGGCGTATGGGGCATCAAATTAGAAGAGAAGCAGGACGCAGTGGTGGGCGCGGGGTTGAGTTACGAAGGGAATGACCTGCTGATTGTCAGCACCAACGGCATGGGCAAACGCACACTCATAGATGATTACCCGGTACAGGGACGCTATGGCAAGGGGGTACGCGCCATGAACCTCGACAAAAATACCGGGGCGGTGGGAGCCGCCGCGATTGTCGAAGCCGATGAGCGCGTCACGCTAACCACCAACAAACGGGATACGATTGATGCCGATGTCAAACAGATTCCGCAAACCTCCCGCTATCACAAAGGCGATCCGGTTACAGCGTTGTCCGCCGGGCAACAGATTAAGGGTATTACCAAGTGGCACTTTGAATCGGCATGGCAAACCCTGCTAGACAGCCGGAAACGCCCGAAAGCCAAAGCCGCCCCTCCCGACTCCGGCGAGAAACCACCCAAAGTCGCCCCCGCCACGCAAGCGCAACTCAGCCTTGATTTGGATGGAAATACGAACGGCAGTACGCCAAAACGAAAACGAAAGTAAAAATGAGAAATCGCGTATCCCAGTCGGGGTACGCGATTTTTCATTCATACCATCTACTGGCAGGGGTCGGGCAATTCGAGAATAATGCGTGGGTCTATATATCATGGGGATGCGTTGGGGTCGGTACGCCATGTAACCGACGAATCGGGGGATGCGATTGG
The DNA here is from genome assembly GCA_966690745.1 of uncultured Ardenticatenales bacterium. Lineage (GTDB taxonomy): Bacteria > Chloroflexota > Anaerolineae > Ardenticatenales > Ardenticatenaceae > CBKYSX01. The sequence continues at coordinate 1,453 of CBKYSX010000640.1, read as the reverse complement.
CAGTATGCGCTACTCCCCCTTCGGGCAACGGGTGGAAAGCACGGGATTGCTCCCCTACATGGGTTTCACAGGCGAACCCCAAGACCCCTCCAGCGATTTAACCTATCTCCGCGCACGCTATTATAATCCTGATTTGGGTCGCTTCCTCACCGCCGATTCCATCATCCCCGACCCCACTAACGGTCAGGCGTGGAATCGCTATGCCTATGTCTATAATGATGTTGCAAATTTGACAGACCCAAGTGGGATGGCACCGCCGCTTCCTGATTTTCAAGCTTTATGGAATTCTGCTCAAGCGTGGGGCAATAATTTATGGCAAAATGGGTTCCATCCAGGCATGAATTGTGAGTGTCAAGAAGAAGTTCAAGGTTTTAATTCATCTCTATCTTTCTTGACAGGAACGCTACTGCCGCCCACAGGTTCTTTCTATATTGATCTATTTGATCGCCTGTTTAGCGAGTCTCCTCAACGCGCAGTATTTCCTATAACTGTTGTCGAAAAACCGCATATTATTCGATATATTCAAACTTACAATAATCGCATGTTTCCTTATACAACTCACAACTTGTTAAAACTTCGTTATCTGAAACCCATTGTGAATCAAATATGGGTAGCTCAATCAACATATCATTTTAATAGTACCTACCACAAACCATTAGGTAATATTTTTCGTGTTGCTAATAGTAACAGAGCAGGAGGAGTTCTTGGTGGAGCATTTCAGTTCTTAGCTGATATTTTTGATTGCTCACTATCATTGCCTGAACAACTATTACGAGGTGCTGTAGTAGGTGGGCAAGGCGTACTGTTAGCTGGTATAATTGGTGGAATCACAGTAGGCGGAATAGGTGGAGTACTACTTGCAGGGGGAGTCATTATAGGAGGGTCCATTATTTTTGGGCAGTTAAACGATAGATGGTTATTCCCTTTGATTAATGATATTTCTCCTAATCCTAGTTATCTATAAAAAACGAGAGAAACATACCCTTATGCGGAACGACACATTTGCATGGTTAATACTATTATTAATAGTAGGCTATGGGTTAATAGATGGCTTTATTCGAGTTAAAAAATGGTCACGAGCCGATGGAGGGTGTGTGCTATTTTTGGCAATATTTCCTCTATGTACCTCCTTGCTTATAATCATCTTACTTATCATACTTAACATCGGAAAATAAATCTACTATGTCTTCACGCATAAGTGTAGCATTTGGACTTGTAATTTTCACTATTGCATCTATTGCCTTGTTTCAAAACACACAACACGATATATATCTGTACCTTGGAATGGTTTTAGGAAGCCTCGGTTCACTGATAGGATTCAATGTTTTATCAGTGCGTGGATACGCGACAAACACATCCAGACCAAGTACAATCATTCTACTGATCATAGTCGTAACAGCTGTAACAGTGCTTACACTAGCATTCAATTCTCTCCCTACCTATCTACAGTCAA
>CBKYSX010000639.1:0-3253 GCA_966690745.1 uncultured Ardenticatenales bacterium | reverse complement strand
GGTCGGGTTCAATAGCCACCATCGTTGACCCTTGCCCGGTATGCCGCACCACCCCCGGCGCAAGCAGGGTTGCCCCATGTGCCGTAACTCCTAAAAATGCCCGTTCCGTGCCTACTGCGTCCGCCAACACCTCTACATTGCCGACTCCATTTTGCATGGTGATGGCAATACCATGCGGCGCGAGACTGATGGCGGCTTGATGGGCGGCGGCGGCAGTCTGGCGACTTTTCACCGAGATAAAGGCAATTTCAATGTTAGTGGGGTGGGGGTCGGCGGGGGTGAGGATAGGTAGCGGAATCTGCTGTAACGTTCCGTCCAATGAATGCAATTCAAGACCATTGGCACGTATCGCGGCGATGTGCTCTGCCCAATGGCTCGTCAGCCACACAGAATGCCCCGCCAGCATTAATTTCGCGCCGAACAGCGACCCCATTGCGCCTGCACCGCAAATCAGAATGTTCATCGGTTTATTGCTCTTGGTCTATTTCAATCGCACTCCACCCATTCACCCAAGGTTTTAGATTTCTTGTTGAAACGCGAGTATTCACAATAACCGTTTCGCCATTCTCTATTTTTTGACGCAGGGTTGACGGAAGAAAGGTAATCGTATCCATCCAGAAGATTTCATTTATGACAATACTATCAAGGCGACCAAAATGTGCCTTAGTTACAACAATATTCTGTTCGGGATACCACAGCGAGAGGAAAACATGACCAACTTCACCCTGATGATACGTTGCATTATAAAGATCAGGTTCACCAATACAATTAAACAACTCCCCTATGGTTATATAACCATGGTCTAACCTTACGGTGACAGACTCTAAATTGTTGTTAACATAGTAGACTACATACTCCTTATCTTGAAAATGCCATCTGGTACTGCTAGAGGAGGCACCATTATAGGTCTCAACCGCATCCGTTTCGTACCTATCTTCAACCCATAATACTGTATCCTCTAATGAGGGATTTGTTGCAAAATATTGTTGTATTTCAATATCAAGGAAGTCAGTACAACTTACTTGCACAGTTTTAGAGGTGCAGGCGAGTAGTAGGATAGAGACAATAAATATCAAGATAATTCGCATAATTTACTACTAGAGAAACTCCTCCCATTCCTCATCACTAATCGTAAATACGTGTTCTTCGGCGGGGAAAGTGCCGGAGCGTACGTCGTTGGCATACGCTTGCAAGGCGTTGGTAATTGCAGAACCGACATCGGCAAATTGTTTGGAAAATTTCGGTTGGAAACGGGCAAACAAGCCCAACATATCATGCCAGACCAATACCTGTCCGCTACAGCCCGCGCCTGCGCCAATCCCAATCGTGGGAATCGTCAATTGCTCTGTAATATAGGCGGCAACCCGATCCGGAACGGCTTCCAGCACAATCGAGAAACAGCCTGCTTCTTGTAGGGCGAGGGCATCATTTAAGAGGTCGCGGGCGGAGGAGGCAGTTTTGCCCTGTACCTTAAAACCGCCCAACTTAGAAACACTTTGCGGGGTTAATCCGATGTGTCCCTGCACTGCAATGCCCGCCTCCACAATCGCCCGGGCCACAGTTGCCCGCGCCGCACCCCCCTCTAACTTAATCGCATCCACGCCTCCCTCTTTCATCAGGCGGAAGGCGTTGCGGATTCCCGCTTCGATAGAAACTTCGTAACTGCCAAAGGGCATATCCCCGATGAGAAAGGCATTGCTTTTGGCGCGGGCAACGGCGGCGCAATGCAACACCATCATTTCCATGGTGACGGGAACGGTGGTCTCCAACCCATGCACTACCAGCCCCAGCGAATCACCCACCAACATCATGTCCACCCCTGCCTGTTCCGCCAGCATCGCGGACGGGTAATCATAGGCAGTTACCATCACAATCGGTTCCTGCTTGTCCCGTTTCTTTTGGAGGTCAAGAATGGTGATTTTTTTGCGTGACATGTGGTACTCCGGGGTGGCTATCAATAGACTATGGGTTGCGTATTTCGTAGTGCGTATTGCGTGGACGGCGTAGAGGTTTGGGCATTCTTCCCTGCCCTAAAGGGACAGGGCTAATAGACAAACGGCAACCGGCTTTTTAGCCCCGTCCCTTTAGGGCGGGGCTGGGATGCCTAACTCCAAAATTGTTGGACGGCGGGCAGAACGCCCAGCCATCCCCCCAGACAGAGAAAGGGACCATACGGCACAAAGGTACGCATGGTAATTTTTTTCAGGGCAAGCAGTGTTACCAGCGTCAGTCCCCCCAGTAACATTCCGGCAATCAGGCTGTACAAGACTACCTGTACGCCTGTTACGACCCCGATAAAGACGGATAGGGTGACATCGCCAAAGCCCAACCCGCCTTTGTATAGCCGTCCGCCCAACAGATAAAGAATCCCGAAAAAGATGCCCCCTACAATGGCTCCGACTAGGGCGGACGGGAGGGGAGGCAGGGCGATACTCCAACTTGCGACGAATCCGAGTATAATGGCAGGCACAATCAGCGCGTTGGGGATGAAGTGGGTTTCATAATCCACCACCGCAATCAGGGTGAATAAGACGCTCCACAAGGAGAGCCACGCCCCGATTTGCCATGTCGGACTTTGCCAGAGGGCAACCCCCGTTGTCACAGCCGCGATTATCACGGTAATCAAGGTGCGATGGGGCAGGACGCGGCGAGCCTGTTCATAATGGGGCAGGCGGCGTGTCCACCATGCCCCCCCCAATGTAACAATGAGTGCAAGTATAAAAATAAGTACTGGTGCCATGCGCCAAGTATAAAGTGCAAGATACATCTTGCATAGTCCAAAAAATATGCCGAATTACGACCGACTTTCCATTGTCGTCAGTCTTGTATTGTTAGGGCTGGCATTGACTTTATTTATTGCGCTCCCTACCCGCTATGTAGAGGCGGATTTGTTGGGGTCGCCCGTGCGGATTGAATTGGGCACCCGATTGGTGATGTCCCTGTTGCTGGGGTCGCTTACCGCCGTCGGGGTGGAATACATCATGCGGGCGCACCCGAAATTTGGGACAGGCGGACTGGGCGGTTATTCCTTCCTCTTCTGGATTCTGCCCACCCTTGCCACCCTTGCCGCCACATGGTTCACCCCGGCGTTGTTCCAAAACGGGTTGTTACTCTGGCTCGTATCGTTGGGGGTATCAGCCCTGATTCTGGCGGGGCTGATTCTGGCGGAATACCGCACCATTGACCCTGAAGATTCCGCCTATACGGTGTCGCGCCTTTTGCTCAACCTCTTTACCTATTTAAGTGCCTTTTT
>CBKYSX010000638.1:0-3268 GCA_966690745.1 uncultured Ardenticatenales bacterium | reverse complement strand
GGGGCGCGAGCAAGCCATCCGTGCGTTGATGAGCGCGGGGTTGAAAGTCGTGAGTATCACCGACACTACCCCCATTCCGCACAACGGATGCCGCCCGCCCAAGCGCCGCCGCGTGTAGAGGGAGAGAGATAGAATCATGGCACGGTATACCGATGCAGTTTGTAAACTTTGCCGCCGCGAGGGCGAAAAACTGTTCCTCAAAGGCGAACGCTGTTATACACCCAAATGCGCCATCGAAAAGCGCAATTATATTCCCGGACAACACGGTAAGGGCGCGAAGTTCCGCCGTAAAATGAGCGACTACGGCATTCAGCTCCGCGAAAAACAAAAAGCCCGCCGCGTTTATGGTGTGTTGGAACGGCAGTTCCGCCGCTATTTCGAAAACGCGATTCACACCCCGGGCTTGACCGGTGAAGTTCTGCTCCAAATGCTTGAACTGCGTTTGGATAATGTGCTTTACCGCCTCGGCTTTGCCGATTCCCGCGCCCAGGCGCGCCAATTGGTGACGCATGGTCACGTTTTCTTGAACGGGCGCAAGCTGGACATCGCCAGCGCGTTGCTAAAAGAAGGCGACGAAGTGACGATTCGTCCGCAAAGCCAGAACACCGAATATTTCAAAATGTTGGCGGAAACCAAGAACCCGCGCAGTGTTCCGGCGTGGTTGTCTTCGGATGTTCGCGGCTTGAACGGGCGCGTCCTGCAAAAGCCGGTTCGTACCGAAATTGATACCAACGTCAATGAGCAGTTGATCGTCGAATACTACTCGCGCTAACGCTCACCCGAAGGTCATCGCTAATTTTTTATGCACGCGCATGAAAAATCAGCGAAGCCCACCTTCTTTCGTCGGCAGGCGGATTCGCATGGTCTATAGAACCGAATTGACCGCCAAACAACCAAGTAGGAGGAATTTTGGACATCGTCTATCCTCGCATTGAGCGCGAAGTGATTACCCGCACCTACGGGCGTTTTTTGATTACCCCGTTGGAACGCGGTTTTGGGATTACGGTTGGCAACGCACTCCGCCGCGTCTTATTGAGTTCGTTGCAAGGAGCCGCTGTTACCTCCGTTCGTGTTACCGGGATTCACCACGAATTTAGCCCGATTCCCGGCGCGAAAGAGGACATGATTCAGTTCATTCTGAACGTGAAACAACTGCGGATTAAAACCTTTACCGAAGATAAAATGCGCCTGCGCCTGACGGCGCGGGGCGAGGGTGCTGTTACGGCGGCAGATATTCAAGCACCCAGCCAGGTAGAAATTGTCAACCCCGAACTCCACCTGTTGACCCTTGACTCGGATGATGCCGAAGTTGAGATCGAAATGACGGTGGAAAAGGGGCGGGGCTATTCCCCGGCGGACGAACGCGGGCGGCTTCCTATTGATGAAATTCCGGTGGATGCCATTTTCAGCCCGACCCGTTCTGTTCGTTATGATGTCGAACGGGTTCGCTACGGTGTCGAACGGGAACGCACAGGATCAAGTGCCGATTACGACCAATTGGTATTGCAAGTTTGGACGGATGGAACCATTCGCCCCGACGAAGCCCTTACCGATGCCTCGAAAATCCTGATGCGCCACTTCCAATTGACGGCAGATACGACGGAACTTCTGCCCGAATCCACCCCGGCGGAAGAGAACGGGAAACCGGCTCTCCCCGATTCGGTGGCGAACCGCCCGATTGATGACCTCGGCTTGCAAGTACGTGCCTATAACTGTCTGAAACGCGCCGGGATTACCACGATTGGCGAAGTGTTGGACAAGTTGAAAAAAGGGCGCGATGAGATGCTCGCCATCCGCAACTTTGGTGAAAAGTCACTTGATGAATTGGTAGATGCCCTGAAAGAAAAGGGCTATGAGGAATACCTCCTCCAATTCGCGGGTGAAGGGGTATTGAACCGCCCCCCGTCGGATGAGGAGAATTAAGGATTATGAGACACCGAGTTTCCGGCTTCAAGTTGGGACGCAATGCCTCCCACCGGAATGCCTTATATCGCAATTTAATGACTGACCTGCTCCGCAATGAGCGCATTACCACTACCGAAATCAAAGCGAAGGCGGTAAAGCCGTTGTTGGAAAAACTGATTACCTCGGCGCGGCACGCCCGCACCAAGGATGCGGCAGGGCAAGTCCATGCCCGCCGCCTGGCATTGCGCCATTTGACCGACAAAGAAGTGTTGAAAAAACTCTTCGATAAGGTAGCGAGCGACTTTGCCGACCGCCCCGGCGGTTACACCCGCATCATCAAATTGGGACCCCGCCGCGGCGATGGTGCCGAAATGGTGATTCTGGAATTGGTTAGCTAAGAGCGTATTGAGAATTGAGTATTGAGAAACGGCGACCCACCCCCTAACCCCCTCCCAGGAGGGGGAAATGTGGTGAAGTCGTTTTCTCAATACTCAATACCCACTACTCCCTCTGATGGCACGGTACAAAGCCACCATCGCCTATGACGGAACCGACTTCGCGGGCTTTCAACGCCAGAAGGCAGACCGGACTGTACAAAGTGTACTGGAAGGGGTGCTGGGCACGATTGCCGGAAGCGACCGTATCGTCATTCGCGGGGCGGGGCGTACCGATGCCGGGGTTCATGCCACCGGGCAGGTGATTGATTTCGCCTTACCCACATGGCGGCAAGACCCCGCCACCCTGCGCCATGCCCTGAATGCCACGTTGCCCCGCGATGTAGCGGTTTGGGACATCGCGCCGGTTGCCGACGACTTCCACGCCCGTTTTAGTGCGGTCAGTCGTGCCTACATCTATACGATTCTGAACACGCCCCTGCGCCACCCGCTTTATGAGCGCACGGCATTGCATGAGGCGGTTCCGTTGGATGGGGCAGCAATGGATCAAGCCATACAACTTTTGCGGGGGGAGCATGATTTTGGCAGTTTCGGGCGGGCAACCACCCAAAGCCAAAGCACCGTGCGAACCCTGCTGGATGCAAAAGTGTGGCGCGAGGGCGATGTGGTGAAAGTTGGGCTTGCCGCGAACGGCTTTTTGTTCCGCATGGTGCGGAGCATTGTGGGAACCCTGCTCCCAATCGGGCGCGGCGACCATAAGCCGGAGTGGATTCTTGAAGTACTCAGCGTCCGCCACCGCAAGGCGGCGGCGAAAGTCATCGCCCCGAACGGATTGTGTCTGGTTGGCGTAGGCTACCCGGACAGCCCGATAGGGGCGGCTTATTTCTGAAAAGTTGCGTGGTGCGTGGTACATGGTGCGTGAATTTAGGGCAAGGTTCTAAGTTTCCTAAAATGGGCTGTAGAAATGT
>CBKYSX010000637.1:0-3272 GCA_966690745.1 uncultured Ardenticatenales bacterium | reverse complement strand
TCCTTCGTGGGTTCCACCGATGCCGTACAGCATATCTACCCCCGTACCATCCATCGCCGCCATGATTGCCCCGGCAACATCTCCATCGGTAATCAGGCGAATCCGTGCGCCCGCTTCCCGTATCTCGCGGATATATTGTTCGTGGCGGGGACGGTCCAGCACGACCACCGTTAGGTCGTCAATATCCATGCCCTGCGCTTTGGCGACACGACGGAGGTTTTCCCGAATGGGGGCGTTGATATCAATCACGCCTTTTGCCGCCGGACCCACCGCAATTTTGTGCATATACATCATTTTGCCCGGGTCAAACATCGTGCCCCGTTCCGCCAGCGACACCACCGAGAGAGCGTTAGAGCGTCCTAATGAGAGCAAACGGGTTCCGTCAATCGGGTCAACGGCAATATCCACCGCCGGGGGTTCGCCGTTCCCGATTTTTTCACCATTGAACAACATCGGGGCTTCGTCTTTTTCCCCTTCCCCGATCACCACCGTACCATCCATTTCAATGGTGTCCAACATCAGGCGCATGGCATCTACCGCCGCCTGGTCTGCGCCGATTTTGTCACCGCGCCCCATCCACCGCGCCGCCGCCATCGCCGCCGCTTCGGTGACACGTCCCAATTCCATCGCCAGGTTACGATCCGGTCTTATTTTGTCTTCGCTCATGGAATGAACAACCTCCTTGTTGTTTTTCTTTGGATGTTTGTCTATCAGCTCTTATACGATCCATCACAGCACACTCTACCTTGTAATGGTGCAGTATTACAGAGTATCCAAAATCACGACTTCGCCAGTGTAGCAGAGTAGAGATTTATACCGCCCCATCTTTTAGGGTAGGTTGGTATGGTTATGTATGGCTCGATATGGCTGTGTATGGCTACGTATGGTCTTTTATGGAACGGGCTTATGCTACTCGCCTTTGGGAAATTGACAACGCACCTACATCGCTCTGTTCCCTCAGTTGCCCATCTTGCACGTCCCACAAACGGGTCGCAAAGCGTTCGATGAAATAACGATCATGGCTTACCGCAATAATCGGGCCGGGGAACTGCAACAACGCTGACTCAAACGCTTCTAATACCTCAAAACTCAGATGGTTTGTGGGTTCGTCCAACAAAAGGAGGTTGGCACGGGTTGCTATCAAGCGTGCCAATTGCAGTTTACGCCGTTGCCCGATACTTAATGCTCCGACCCGTTTCTGCAAATCGTCATAGACAAACAACCCGTAATGGAATAATTCGGCTTTCAACTGTTCGTCGGGAGCGGCAAAGCCTTCTACATAGGCTTCAAAAAGGGTTTGCTCAAGGTTAAGTCCCTCCTGCTCCTGATCCAGATAGCCGATTCGCACGGTAGGTGCAACATACAATTCGCCATTATCGGGCGGATACAAGCCTGCCAATACTTTGAGCAAGGTGCTTTTGCCGCTCCCATTTGCTCCAGCAATCACAATCCGATCATTGGCTTCCACCATAAAGTTGGTGGGGCGGGTCATGCCGCGTCCGCCAAAAGCTTTGGTCAACCCCGACACCCACAATGGTATTCGATTCACCAATGCTTGCGGGTCGAAATCAGGGTTTATTCGTAGCGGGGCAGGCGGACGCGGAACGGGGTCGGCTTCGATGCGGGCAATGCGTTCCTTCACCGATTGAATGGCAGACCCCCGCGATTGTTGCGCCCGCGCTCCTTTGTAATCGTACTGTAGCTTATCGTTGTCTTTCATGGGGCGGCGTTGGTCTATCGTACCAATCTTCTCCCGCAGGGCATGACGCAATTCTTTTAATTCTTGCTGTTGAGCAAGATAATCAACTCCCCACCGTGCCAGCTCCTCGCTTTTGGTGTGGAGATAGTCGGAATAGTTGCCGCTATAACGTTTGGCGGTGTGGGTTCGCTCTTCAATTTCCACAATCGTCGTAACGGTGTTATCCAGAAAGCGACGGTCGTGGGAAACCACCAACACGCCCCCGCTATAACTTTGTAAATATCCTTCTAACCAGGATAACACCGACAGGTCAAGGTGGTTGGTTGGTTCGTCCAATAGGAGTAGGTCGGGCTGACGCAGAAGCAACATTGCTACCCCCACCCGCGCCTTTTCCCCGCCCGATAAAGTGGCGGCGAGACGGCTTTTGTCTATATGCGCCACCTGCATCCCTTCCAACACGATGGAGATTTGATGGGCAAGGTCGTAGCCACCATTGCGCTCAAACTGCGCGGTCAGGTCGCCATAATGGGCGAGAAGGGATTCTAATTCATCCGGGTCGGTGGTTACCATCCTGCTTTCAAGGCGGCGCAATTCTTGCTCGATTGCGGTTATGTCGGCAACCGAACTATCAATAAGTGCCTGGACGGTCTGGCTGGAAAAGGTGGCAATAACCTGTGGCAGATACCCTATCTCTGTCCCCTTTGCGATCGTAACAACCCCATCATCAGCGTCTACCGCACCTACGATAATTTTGAGCAGAGTGGATTTGCCTGCACCGTTTGCGCCAACCAGACCCACCCGTTGACCCTTATCTATCGTCAGTGATACATCATGTAGAACCGACAAATGTCCATAGGATTTATGAATGTGCGCGACTGTTAATAGCATACCGTCCCTCCTGTTTCCCCGCCACACGCGGAAATAAAGAGAGAGGCGAACAGAAGCTAATGCTTTTAATCTGCGTGGCGGGAACGATATTTGATTAAAAATGGGAAAGGGAAATAAAAAACCGACTCCGATGGAGGAAGCTAATCACAGGACACCGCCACAACCCCAATCAATGAGGGTTGGGAATCAGGAAGTTGGAGTGATTAGCGGTTTAATTTCATCGGAAGTCGGTATTGTAAAATCTGCGCGTTACGCGATTGGGTTGTAGCCTACTATATGAATTTTAAGAGATTTTGCAAGGTATCCACTACGCTGAGTTGAGAAGGGGTATCCCGGAAACAGGCGACCTTTTGACTAGCTCTACAGAGATTATCCGGGTACCTCTGATTCTCGCAATGGCACCAATTCCTCTGTACTCCATTCACGGGGGGCATCCGAAACAGGGCGTAAAATGACAAAAGCAATCACCATGAGAATGAAAAGGCTAAAGACGGCGGCGGGGCGACCCCAGCCCAAACTGTCCACAATCACACCCCATAGAATGGGACCCAATATCGCGGCGAACCGTCCCACCATTGCATACAAGCCATAAAACTGCCCCAGATACCGGGGCGGGGAAAGGCGCATCATTAAGGGACGATCGGTAGACCATGTGCCGCCTAACGTCAACCCCGACAACGCCGCT
>CBKYSX010000636.1:0-3273 GCA_966690745.1 uncultured Ardenticatenales bacterium | reverse complement strand
ACCGAGGGTCAAGGGATATTCCGGTCCTGTGGTATTGTAAATTCCGCTCTGCCGTGTCTCAATTTTATCGAGCGTAAATGCCGCCAAATCCCGTGCATCCATAATTTGCATCGGAATGTTACGGGGGTTTAACGGAATCACCATATCAGGGTTTGCCTTGTCTGCCGTTCGCATAATCCAATAGGTGAAACGGTCCGTATGGTCGTATGGACCAACCATTAGCCCTAACCTCAGAGTCAACACCCGCCCCGGCATGGCTTCGGCGGCGGCGCGTTCACATAACACCTTTAACGCCCCGTAGGTTTCGCCTGTCACTTCCTCAGTGCCTTCATTCTCCGCCGACAGGGTGGCAAGGGGGGCGGTTTCATCCCCTCCGGCAATAAAAGGTTCAGCATAAACAGAGATGGTTGAAACAAAGGTGTAATGTTCCACCGCATCCGCCAACGCCATCATCGAATTGCGAACGTGGCGCGGCACGTACCCTGATACATCTAAGACGGCATCCCATTGCCGCCCTTTTAACGCCGACAAGTCACCTGCCCTATCACCCTGTAGTTTTTCGACATCGGGGAACAATTCGGGGTTCCGCTGTCCACGATTAAACAAGGTAACTTCGTGGTTACGCGCCAATGCCGCTTCGGTCATGTGCCGCCCGACAAACTGGGTACCACCTAAAATTAATAATTTCACTGTTCATCCTTTTCTGTATCTCTCGTATTGCAACCCATCGCAACACAAAATTACGCTGATTGTTTGTCTAATCTTGCAGGAAACATTCTATCGGTATTATTCAAGCTTTGCTGTAAATTCTGCTACTGTTCGTTCTGCCCAAAAGCCATCCTTCCCAAGAAAGCCACAATGCCCACCCTTGTCGGATAATAATAAGGATAGGTTCGGGTTGGCATTGATGGTGTTATAGGGAATCTCGCTGGGCGAAAAGAAGGGGTCATCCACTGCCCGTATCATCAGCGTAGGTATCTTGATGTCAGGCAGGAATTGAGCACAACTACATTGTGCATAGTAATCTTCTTTATCGCGGAAGCCATGCAACTTGGAAGTGAACAAATCGTCAAACTCTGCGACCTTGTTGACATTCAGCACCTGCTCTACATCAATTTGTGGGGGAAACCCTACGACTTTGGCTTTTTGACGCACTTTCTTTTTCAGGCTTCGCAGGAGGTTTTGGGCATAAATCCGCCCACTACCATCATCAAATACGCTTAATCCCTCCGATAATTCAAAAGGGGGCGAAATGGCAGCGGCACGGGCGAGCGGTGTCGTTTCCCCCTGTTCGCCCAACAATTTCAGAAGCAGATTTGCCCCCAGCGATACCCCTACCGCTACCAATGGCACTCCTTCAAACGTAGAGCGCAAATGCTCCAGAACCAATGCCACATCATCAGTGGCTCCGGCATGATAAAGGCGATGGGTACGGTTCACCTCGCCGCTACAAAAACGATAATTCATCCCTACCGGACGAATCCCGCGCTGTGCCATTTGCCGATAGAGTTCCCACATATACCCGGAACCGCTACTACCCTCTAATCCATGGAGTAAAAGCGCAATCGGTGCAGTTGGAGATAATTCCGACCATTCATAGCCCGGCACATCGGCGTAATCCAAATCTATGAAATCCCCATCAGGCGTATTGATTCTTTCACGGAGCAGTCTGATTCCCTTGCGCCGCTTCACTAAATGTCCGCCGATGGACTGTACATGAGGGTGTTGCAGTAAAAAGTGTGGCTCAAATGGTTGTGAATTCATGGCTATCAAGAGGCAGATATGGCTACTTCTTGTATCCTTCTTTCTCGGCAAATCGTGGTACAATGGGGCTGAAGAATTGATAACACCGCCACACTTGCATATTGTGTGGCGCGAGGCTTCCGGATGTTTCCATACGACGAGTGGGACGACGATTCACCGAAAGAAGAATGCGGTATTTTTGGGATTTATGCCCCGGGGCAACCAGCGGCACGGATAAGTTATTTTGCCCTCTATGCCCTGCAACATCGCGGGCAAGAAGGAGCGGGCATTGCCACCTGCGATGGTCGGATTGCCCACATTCACAAAGGGCAAGGTTTGGTGGCTCAGGTATTCAACGAGGAAAACCTTGGCTATTTGCTTGGACCGATGGCAATCGGGCATACCCGTTATTCAACAACGGGAAGTAATAATATTCGAAATGCCCAACCCTACATTATCGAGACCTATATGGGTCCGTTGGCAGTGGCGCACAACGGCAACCTGACCAATGCTCCTGCCCTGCGCCGCGACCTGTTACAACGGGGCATCGGGCTTTCCTCCTCCAGCGATACCGAAGTCATTTTACAGTTGATGGCAAGCGGAAGCGGCTCCGATTGGGTGTCGCGCATCCGTCAATTTATGGCAATTGCGGAAGGGGCATATTCCCTGACGATTCTCACCCGTGAAGCCATTTTCGGGGTCCGCGACCCCTGGGGCTTCCGCCCGTTGGTGCTAGGTGAAACGATAGATGGATACGTGCTTGCCAGCGAAAGCGCGGCGTTCAGTACCATTGGCGCAAAAATCATCCGTGAAATCAATCCGGGCGAAATCGTCAAAATCACCAAAGACCGGTACGAAATTATGCAGGGCAGTCCTCCTGCACTCAATCGTGCCTTCTGCACCTTTGAGCATATCTATTTCGCCCGACCCGACAGTATTTTGGACAACAAAAGTGTCCATAAAGTGCGGCAGGCGTTGGGACGGCAACTTGCCCGTGAAGCCCCCGCCGATGTAGATATCGTCTGCCCTGTCCCTGATAGCGGCACCCCCCACGCCATCGGCTATGCCCAAGAGTTAAACATACCCTTTTCCGAAGGGTTAATCAAAAACCGCTATGTGGGGCGTACCTTTATTCAACCCACCGACCATCTGCGCCGTCAGGCAGTACGGATGAAGTTTAATCCGCTTCGCGACAACCTTGAAGGCAAACGGATCGTGGTGGTGGATGATTCCATTGTGCGCGGCACAACTTCAGGTCCGTTGGTGCAAATGTTCCGCGAAGCCGGAGCCGCCGAAGTCCATGTGCGGGTTGCCTGCCCCCCCATTATGTTCCCCTGTTTTATGGGGGTAGACATGGCAAGTCAGGATGATTTGATTGCGGCGCAAAAAGATCTAGAGGGTATCCGCGCCCATATTGGTGCAGACAGCCTCGCCTATCTTTCGATTAATGGGATGATGAAAGCCATTGGCGAATCGGGGGGCTATTGTAACGCCTGTTTTACAGGCAATTATCCAATTAACGTCCATCTG
>CBKYSX010000635.1:0-3273 GCA_966690745.1 uncultured Ardenticatenales bacterium | reverse complement strand
AGGAGATGAATTCAGAGCTCAGAAAAAAATTGATAGCCCTTTGTGAGCTCTGAACTCACCTTTCTATTCTTTCTCACGCTTTGGATCAACCAAAGCACAAGCGTAAACCATAGCAAACAGGAGATACTTACCATGGCATGGACAATTGATAACGCCCACTCTTCTATCCACTTCAGCGCACGCCACATGATGATTTCTACCGTTCGCGGTGAATTTCACACCTTCCGCGGCACGGTCAATTTCAACGAAGAAACCCCCGAACTTTCGACGGTGGATGTTGAAATCGAAACCGGTAGTCTGGAAACCCGCGACGCGCAACGGGATGGTCACTTGAAATCCCCGGACTTCTTTGATGTTGAAAAATATCCGATTGCGACCTTCAAAAGCACCCGTGCCGAAAAAACCGGCGAAGACACCGGGAAACTCTACGGCAATCTGACGGTTAAAGAAACCACCCGCGAAATCGTGTTGGATGTCGAATATAACGGACAATCCCAATCCCCGTGGGGCATGACCGCCGCAGGCTTCACCGCTACCACTAAAATCAACCGCAAGGATTGGGGTTTGAACTGGAACGTTGCCCTCGAAACCGGTGGCGTACTGGTGGGCGAAGAAGTGAAATTGACGATTGAAGCGGAAATCGTCAAGCAACCCGAAGCCCAACCGGAAGCCGAAGAAGTCGCCACCGCCTAATCTTTAATAGAATGAACCTTTTGCAACAGCACGGCGATCAGCCGTGCTGTTGTGCTTCATGGAGAATTATGATGTTAGACCCGCAAACCACGATTGGGCATGTTCATCTGAAAGTCAGCAATCTTGAACGTGCCGTTCGTTTTTACACGGAAGTTATGGGCTTTGAAGAAACGGTGCGTTACGGGGATAGTGCCGCTTTCCTCTCTGTTGGCGGCTATCACCACCATCTGGGGCTGAATACATGGGAAAGCGCAGGGGCATCCCCGCCACCGCAACGGAGTACCGGGCTGTACCACTTTGCAATCCTGCTTCCCACCCGCAAAGCACTCGCCCGTACCTTCCAACGCTTACTGGACCACAACGTCCCTATAGACGGCGCGTCTGACCATGGGGTCAGCGAAGCCATCTATCTGCATGACCCCGACCATAACGGTATCGAAATCTACTGGGACCGCCCCCGCGACCAATGGCCGCAGGACGAAAACGGCAACCTGACCATGTACACGCGGCGGCTAGATTTACGGAATTTGTTGCAGGAATTGAATGAATCGTAATGCGGAAGAGGGGGTATTGAGAATTGAGTATTGAGAAAACGACCACGGCACTGAAGTGACCGTGCTATAGAGCCGTTGTCCCTCAAACCACTTTTGCAAACAACGGGTCTATAGCCCCGCCTCTTTAGAGCGGGGAATTGGAAATCCCATTGGTATTCCACTATTTTACAGAGAGTCAGGGGCTGAGGTTGCTGTTTCTCAATACCCAATACCCACCACGCTTCCGTTATAAAGGGGGATAAATGTCCATTCCAAACGCAAAAGCAACGATTGAAAGCACTGTTTTAACATGGGAAGGGGTGACATCCCATCCCCACCGCTTCGGCGGTACAGAGTATCGGCTGGGCAAAAGGGAATTGGGGCATATTCACGGCAATTCGCTGGTGGATATTCCCTTTCCCACCAAAGTGCGGGATGAAGTTGTTGGAAGCGGCAAAGCCGAACCCCATCATATTCTGCCCGACAGCGGCTGGATTAGCCTGTTCCTGCGCCAACCGCAGGATGTGGATACGGCGATTGAACTATTGCAACGGTCGTATGAGTTGGCGGTAGCGCAACAAACGCGGCGAACGACTAGTGAAAAGTGATTAGTGGTTAGTGAACGTCAACAACGGATTACCACAAAGTCACAAAGCACACAAAGAACGAAAAAATTCATCTTTTTCTTTGTGAACTTTGTGTCTTTGTGGTGCAAAGGTCGTTGCCGTTTCTCAATACCCAATGCTCAATGCTCATCTGTTTCCCCTTACCGCAACGGAGCCAGCATCAACGCCAGCCGTAACGTAAAGCCGTCTTCGGCGTTGGTGGGGTCTAATCCCGCAATATCCCGTATCCGCTCCACACGATAAATCAGGGAATTGCGGTGCAGGTGCATCGCCTTTGCCGCCGCGCTGACATTGCCACCCTGTTCTAATAACACAATTAAAGAGTCCACCAATTCGGCGTTATGTTCGCGGTCATAGGCTTCCAACGCGCCGAGGGTGCGGTGCAGGAAATGGGTTAAATCTTCCGTGCCTTGTAAATGGCGCAACAAACGATACAACCCCATTTCGCGGTGCAGATAATTCCGTCCTACCCCCAATAATCGGATGCCCAGCGTCAACGCCCCCCGCGCCTCCTCCAACGATTTCTGAATCCCTCCCAACCCGTACGCCGGGTCGCCCACCGCCAGCGAGAGGGGGGACTGCCCCGACCATGTTTCCCGTAATGTATTGATCAAGGTGGCATGGGGGCGACTCCATTCGCCCCCGCCGCTCAATACCAACGTGCCCTGCGTTAAATTGACATAAGGTGAAATGGTTTCAACCGTAAGCGTGGAACGTACTGACCACCCTGCATCTTCGGCATAGCGGGTGGCGCGGCGGAGCCATGTATTAATTTCGTTCCGTTCTTCGGCAACCCCCAGCAACAACCAATGGAAAGATTCCAGCGTAAATTCCGCCGCCCGTGCCCTTGCCACTAACACATGTTCGGGTTCGTTCCGCAGGAGTGCGGTTAAAAATTCTAATTGCACCCCGGAGCGTACTGCCTCAATTGCCTCCAGTTTGGCGAGTTCTAATGCCAATGCCGCCGCGCCCTGTTCCAGTGCAATTTCCGTAAAGGTATCCACTCTGGCGGGACTATCGGCAAGGGTCAGGTGAGCGATTACCATATCGCCCACCACAATCGGAGCGGTACGCGCTACAGCTCCGGCAGGGTAATTCCCGCTCCCCGCCAAAAGGTCACCCGTCGGCGTAGTGACGCTCACGGCATGACCTGTCACTTCATGGAGCGTTTGCACCAGATAGCGCAACCCGTTTTCCGCTACCACCTGTTGACTTAATAAGCGGTATAACGCGCTTGCCTGTGCCTCTTCCTGCGTTTCACGGTCACTCAGCAAGCGAATGATCGAACGGCTAACGCGGGGAATTTCAGTATTATCGGGAAGGATGTAAAGAGGTGTGTTGGTGCGGTCTGCTTCGCGTAGGGTAGGAGGGTCTACCTCCCCTTTTACCACAATCGCCGCCACGCGCAACCGGCTTAATTC
>CBKYSX010000634.1:0-3274 GCA_966690745.1 uncultured Ardenticatenales bacterium | reverse complement strand
TGGAGCCATAAACTATCGTCACCATAGTGTGAATAAAGAACCGCATTGCCATAAGGGGCAACACCCACAACTTTAGCAGGGCTGTTACTAAACTGAATCAGCTCCCCCCCCGATGTAGGAACGGTGTAAAGATAGGACCCGGCTACAAGAACGTGCGTTTCGCCAACCAACCATGCTACCGGTGTAAGATACAGTCCTTCATAGAGGTCGCGGGGGTTGGTGCCGTTGGCATAGATCAGGCGACCGATGACGTTTTCGCCTGCACCCGGTGCATGGTAAAGCAATTCATCCCCACTGGCACGCCACAAAACGGCAGTGTATTCCTGCGAAATATCGCCAATAAGTGTATGGCTCTTGGTTGCCAGCGTATACACCCACAATTGGTTACTTCCGGGCATGCCTATTCGGTGGTAATGGATACGTTCGCCATCGGGCGACCACCCCCACGCGGCACCCGCCGCCGGAGTCCATTCGTAAAAAATCTCATGGGTGCCATCAGGGGCTACGACAAGCAATTGCGCCAGCGACTCGCCTTGCCATAAGACCAACAGGTTGTCGCTTCGGGGCGACCATGTGATTTCCAGTGCTACGCCCGGTGGTGGCGATGTTAATGCAGGCTGTAACCCACTCCCGTCCAGATTCATAACCATTAGCTCACGGGAAGCAGGCATATTGGGAATCAAACGAATAAAGGCGATCCGATTTCCATCGGGCGACCATTGAAGTTGCTCGTAATTCATGGAATCATCGGTTATTTGGCGCAGGTCACTGCCGTCCCCCCGGACCGTATACATTTCAACATCACTATCGTCCGGACGGTGCGCTACCATTAAACCAACGTAGTTGTGCAAGCCCGGGTTCATCTGAAAGGGTGAATGTCCTGCTATCAAGGGGAGGGAGAGTCGGGTTGCTCCCTGGGCGTTACCAGGGGTGTTTGTGCCCCAGGTACAAAATGCGATGAGGGCGAGAAGTCCAAATGTTAGTAATCGTAAGCCCGTAAAGGATTTCACACTACGCACCTTTCTCTCAACGAATGTTAATGGAATATAGGCAATTCCTTATTTCTATATTAGAATACATTCAATGGGATGTCAATACAGTGTAAAGACCAGGATGGAGGCAAAGAGGAGAGGAGAAAAACTTTTATGGTTTGTGTTCTCTGCGGGAGTGGGTTGTTGCCCCCTTCTGCGTCCTGCGTGCGTCTTGCGTCCTGTAGGGACACAACGTCGCTACGCGCATGTACGTTGTACACATTGTATCCTCCAATCCCCCACGCTACACCTGATACAATTCCGCTTCGTAAATGTATCGCTCTACGGAGGGCGGCACGAGATAGCGAATCGAATCACTATCCTGCACCCGTTGGCGAATCACGGTAGAGGAAACCCCGATGAGAGGGGCGGGCACAAACGTAACGCGATCCACCACTCCGGGCAATTGCCGTTCAAGGCTAGCCATATCAGCGTGATAGCCGGGGCGGGCGACCACCGCAAAATTGACCAGTTTTAATAAATCGGGGGCTTTGTACCAGGTCGGCAAATCCACCAACGAATCCAGCCCCATAATAAAAACAATCTCTACCGTGTTTCCCCATTCTTCGCGTAACATCGTCATGGATTCAACGGTGTAGCTCGGTCCTTCCCGGTCGGCATCCAATGTCGAAAGGGCAAACCGCCCGTTAGTGGCAATCGCCCGTTTCACCATCTCCACGCGATGATGGGTGGGCGACACTACCTTATCCAACTTATGCGGGGGTTGGGCGGCGGGCATAAAGACCACCTCGCTGAGTCCCAGTTCGGACCGTGCGGCTTCCGCCAGCACCAGATGCCCGATATGGGGCGGGTCGAAGGTACCGCCGAAAATACCGCGCCGCGCCGGGTAGCGGGCGGTGGCGGGGTCTGCCAACGGGGATTTTTGTTTGCCTAAGCCGCGTCCCCAATTCCAGGGCGTTTTGCTCATAAAGAGGAAGAGGTAAGGAGGAAGAGGTAAGGAGGAAGGAGAAACGACCTTTCTTAATATTAACCCTCTCAGTACCGATTTAGGACATGACAGTTTTGGAAGGAAAGGCGCGGGCGACACGGTACTAATGGAAGAAAATAAGCCCGTAACGGGTGGGAATGGCATTCACGGCACTAAAGTGACCGTGCTAGAGACCCGTCATCTGCCAAAGCTACGTGTAAAATAGACATGCCTGGCATTCAACAGGTCTCTAGCCCCGCCTCTTTAGAGCGGGGAACCCGATGTGTTACGGGATTTAATTCTTAACATCCATTAGCGCATGTAGATTGTTTCCCGGCACCATTTCTGTAGTCCAATTTTCTGCCGTCTCCTAAACCGGTACGGAGAGGGGATTAAAGGATAAGATTGCTGTTTCTCCTTACCCCTTACCCCTTGCCCCTTACTCGATTACAACATCCACTCAAATTCGGCTTCGCCGATACGTACCGTATCGCCCGATTGGATTCCGGCACGTTGCAGGGCGGCGGTAATCCCCATGGCTTTCAATTGGCGTTGGAAGCGGGCAAGGGCTTCTTCCTGTTCCGGGTTCAACATCTGAATCCACCGTTCCACCGCGACCCCTTGCACCACGTAAATCCCTTCATAGTCCTTCTGAACCGTGAATTGATTTTCATCCTCCAACGGGCGATAAATCGGGGCTTCTTCAATCACCGGTTCCGGTTCGGGCAATTCATCCAGCAATTGACGAATACGGTAGGTTAAGTCCCGTACCCCCTGCGTGGTCACTGCCGAAATGCGCGTGACTTCGTACCCTTCCCCTTCTAAGGTTTCCTGCAACCCGTCCGCCTTCGCCGCCCCTTCGGGAATATCCATCTTGGTCAACACCACCAATTGCGGACGGGTTGCCAACCGTTCGGAGAAGGCTTGCAACTCTTCATTGATGGTATCGAAATCCACCAGTGGGTCCGGGGCGGCGGTATCGAGCAGATGGACAATCAATTTGGTGCGTTCGATATGGCGCAAAAATTGGTCGCCCAGGCCGCGCCCTTCATGCGCTCCTTCTACCAACCCTGGAATATCCGCCACCACAAAGGGAGCAAGATCGCCTACGCTCACCACCCCTAAGTTCGGCGTGAGGGTCGTAAAGGGATAATCCGCGATTTTGGGGCGGGCGGCGGAAATCACACTCAGCAAGGTGGATTTGCCCGCATTGGGCAGACCCACCAGCCCCACATCGGCAATCAATTTCAATTCCAGCATCAGCCACCGTTCGACCCCCGGCTCCCCTTTTTCGGAAATGCGCGGTGCCTGATTA
>CBKYSX010000633.1:0-3276 GCA_966690745.1 uncultured Ardenticatenales bacterium | reverse complement strand
GGGGCAGTTGGCGAAAGCAGAGGAAGCGGCAATTATTGCGGTTGACACGAACCATACGCCCGACCGCGAACGCCTTCTTCAGGAAGAACGGAACATTACTCAGCTGGATAGCGAGATACTGAAATTGGGAGCCTCGCTGGAAAGCTATCAGCAACGTATTTTAGAAAGCCGCGAAAAAATCCTTAAGGGCTTCGAGCATATCGCCAAAACACCGATGGCAGAATTGCGGACAGAGGTTCAAACGCTTGAAAACGTCGTGGTAGGGGCAACCGATGTCATCAACCATGCCACCCCCAAAATGGATTTGCCGGGGTTGGACAAGACAGTTCAAGACCTCACCAAAACGCTCAATTCTGCCCATCAGACGTGGAGCAAATTGGCAAGCGATCTGCCCCAACGGGGCGAAGATGTACGGGGGCGTTTAGAAACCATTCAAACCTCCTTAAATCGTATGACAGAGGGAGAACAATCACCCGAACCGACCAAAGTCAATGAAGCCATTAATTCAGTGAAGAGTGTCGAGCGGGTGGCGCGGGACATGGTAAGTTGGACCACCAGCCAGCAAGACCCCCTCAGTCCGATTGAAGACCACGATCAGGAACTGCTTCAACATCTCACCACCCTGCGCGATTTACGCCAACGGTTGGAAACAGCCAGTAACAGTTTCACTGCCGCCACATCGCTGAATGGCAAAGAACCAAAACACGCACCTGGTTTGCCGGTTGTTCTACAACGGGTAGAGCAGGCTTTGGGAGAATTTATCCGTTTGTCGGATGAGAACAGTGCCGCCGCCGCCGCCTTGAACAACGCCGCCGAAACCGTTCAGAAACAGGCGATTCGGATTGAGCAGATGATGCAGGAAAGGGATCGGCTTCGCAAAGGGTACGAAGAGAAAGCCGCCGCCCTGTTGGAAATAATTCAACGGGAACGGGAACAGGTGAAAGCCGATTATACCGCCAAACGGGAAGCGATTGCCAAGCGCCGCGCCGAGTTAAACCGTTTGCAGGAGCAGGTATTGCAACGGGTGGAACGCACGTTGGGTAATCCTTTGCTTCAAAAAGCAGGGGTGTTGAATGACAGAGATCAGGTTCCCTGGTCGGAGTTAGTGGTGAACCAACTGAGTGTGGCAATTGATGAATGGGGCAAGCGGGTCGCCGGGATTGATGGAACCAACGGCAGTACACCGTTGGTACAGCAGGTACGGGACAAAATCGAAGCGAGTTATCAGGCAATGATGGACCGCTCTGTACCCACTACGCTTGCACCGGAAGAACATCCATTGTCGCCCCATATCTGTTTTGTCCCATTCTGGTATGTCGAAACGGAACAAAACCCGAAAGCCGATATCTCTAATTCAAGACGAATGGTGCATATCTTCCCACCGCTCCATCTGGATCGCCCCTCCCCCACCGCGATGCCCTCTATAGAAGGTCTCCGCTATCGGGAGATGAGTCGCCGCGTGTTGGCGTATCTGCGGCGAGACTTCCTGAATGGGGCGGACCCGCTTACCGCTCTCAGCTTTAACCCTGTGGTGTTGACGGATGGAGCAAAAGCGATTCCAGAAGAGGCTGGCGCACCACTCTGGCAAGAGCTGGCAACGGCTTTGGCACAACATTGGGTCTTCTTCCGTAGCGATGATGCCTTGCTAAATCGTATCGTGTTGAATAGTCGCGATCATCTGCTCCCCGCCGAGCAAATCGTGGAAGCATGGTTGCAAAACGCACAACAACCCGCCTTGACGGATGATGGCGGACGTGAATTGCCATCGTAAGCGGGACGCGGAAAGCGGAACGGTAGAATAATAAGAGAGGAGAGGAAATCAACCTCTTCTCTTTTTTTCTTGTCTGACCGATGATGCGGGTACAATACGTTCAATCTGGTATTCGTTCCGGTTCCCCGCCCTAAAGGGACGGGGCTAAAAAGCATGTGCTTACCGGAGGGATTGCATGTATCCTTTCGCACCCGCATTTCTGTCTCCTACTTTCCGAATATGACCAAACGTCTCCTGCTCCTTGTCACCCCATCCAGTTATCGCGCCAATGCCTTTAGTAGTGCGGCGGCGAGTTTAGGTGTGGAGGTAGTGCGCGGCGTAGATATGCCGGAACCGTTGGCGGCGTTGTATAAAGTGCCGCTTGCTCTGGATTTTGGCGACCCCGAAGGAAGCAGTGCCAAAATTGCCGCGTTTGCCACTCATACCCCTGTATCGGCAATTCTGGCGGTAGATGATAGCGGAACATTGCTGGCTTCTCATGCCAATCAACGGCTCGGGTTGCCCCACAATGACCCCGCCGCCGCCCTTGCCGCCCGCAATAAATATGTGATGCGAACGATGTTGCAGGCGGGGGGTGTGCCGGTGCCGGATTTTATACGTGTTTCCGGCGAAACTGATCCTGTTACGATTGCTCATACGATTGAATATCCGGTCGTGGTGAAACCTTTACTTTTATCGGGCAGTCGCGGGGTGATTCGCGCCAACAACGCCGAAGAATTGGTGCAAGCCGTCGCACGATTACGTATGATGTTGCGCCGTATCGGGGGGGATGGCGACCATCAGGCAATTTTGATCGAGGAATATCTGCCAGGGGAAGAAGTGGCGTTGGAAGGATTGTTAATGGATGGGCGATTGGAAGTACTGGCAATTTTTGATAAACCCGACCCTTTAGAAGGACCCTATTTTGAAGAAACCATTTACACGACTCCCTCACGCCATGGAGTTGAGTTACAACAAGCATTTCGAGAATGTGTAGAGCAATCGGCAAAAGCGTTAGGGCTACGCACGGGTCCGATTCATGCGGAAATGCGTTTCAACGATAAGGGCGTATGGCTGATTGAAATGGCAGGGCGTTCTATCGGGGGGTTGTGCGGTTCGATTTTGGAATTTGGTACGCATGTTTGTTTGGAAGAGGTGATTGTGCGCCAGACGGTGGGGTTGCCCCTGCCCGATTTGAGCCTAAAAGGAGCGGCGGCGGGGGTAATGATGATTCCGATTCCCAAACGGGGACTACTCCGCGCAGTGCAAGGGATTGAGGCGGCTAAAGTCATTCCTTCTGTCACGGATGTAGACATTACCGCCCCGTTGGATTACCCCCTTGTTCCCTTGCCCGAAGGGGAAAGTTACCTCGGCTTTATTTTTGCCCGCGCCGATACGCCTGAACAGGTGGAACAAGCATTACGTGAGGCACACCAACGCCTGGAATTTATTATTGAGGATGAAATTCTGATTCTGCAACAGTAGCAGGAGTTACTCCGTTGAGGGCAAAATAACCATCTGAATAT
>CBKYSX010000632.1:0-3276 GCA_966690745.1 uncultured Ardenticatenales bacterium | reverse complement strand
CCGAGCAGGAAGGGCTACGCGAGCACGATGCAGAGGCGGAAAAGCAGACCCGCAATAACAACCTGCTGGTGTTGAATGTTGCCTTCAACTATGGCGGCAGGGGCGAAATCGTGGATGCCGTGCGCGAAATCGTGGCAAAGGGCATTCCGGCGGATGACATCACCGAAGAAACCATTACTGACCACCTGTATACCCACCGTTCGCCCGATCCCGATTTGATTATCCGCACCAGCGGTGAATTGCGCCTGAGCAACTTCCTGATCTGGCAGGCTTCCTATGCCGAACTGTACGCCACCGATACCTTCTGGCCCGACTTCGGGCGCGAAGAGTTGCTGAAAGCGATTTATGCGTATAATCGTCGTGACCGACGTTATGGCGGGTTAGCCCCACAAGAGGTGCTTGTTCCCCACGTTCAGGGGGTGTAATCGCCTTCCCACTCCATGCTCCGCACGCGGATACTCAGTACGATTTTGCTGGTGCCGGCGGTTGCCCTCTTTGTCTGGGTGGGCAACCCGCTTTTTGCCCTGCTGATGGGCATTGTCGCCGCACTCGCACTTAACGAATTTTCCAATCTTTTAATCAAACAGGGCGACCGTCCACTCCGCATTCTTGGCGGGGGGGCGACCGCCCTGTTGATTTTATACGGGTTGGGATTGGGGCAGATGTTGTTGCCCGCCGCGATTGCGCTGGTGGTCTTTGGCGGCTTGCTCTCCGACCTATACAACGAACGAGAAGACAAATACCTGCGCGGCTGGGCTTCCACCATCGCCGGGGTGTTGTATATCGGCTTTCCCCTCAGTCTGGCGGTGATGATTCGGGATTTTCAGAACCCCGACGGGCTGATGTGGTGCATCCTCACCGCGATTGGCGTGTGGGGCTGTGATACCGGAGCCTACTTTGCGGGGCGGTTCCTCGGCGGCAAAATATTTGGCGACCGCCGCTTTTCGCCCCGATGGTCCCCCAACAAAACATGGGAAGGTTTCTTAGGGGGCTGTCTGGTATCGGGGGTAGGGGTATTTGTCTTCGGGGTCTATATCATGCCTCTGTTCGGCACGGGGCTGGCGTGGTGGCAGGGATTGATATTAGGTGTCCTCATGGGTCCTGTCACTGCCTGGGGCGACCTTGCCGAAAGCATGGTGAAACGGCGCGTGGGGGTCAAAGATTCGGGCGATTTGATTCCCGGACATGGCGGCATGTTGGACCGGATTGATTCGATGTTGTTCGGGATTGTCGTGGTCTATTTCTTTGCGCGGTGGGTGGTGTATTAAACCACCTGATTTTTCCCCAATTGTTTCGCCCGGTAGAGGGCATCATCGGCGCGGCGCAGGAGCTCATCGGGGTGCAGATACAGCCCCGAATGGTCTACCCCCCACACCCCTGCGCTCACCGTGACATTCAACCCCGGTGCCAGATTTTCCCACGGGTAGCCTTCCACAATATGGCGGAAGGTTTCGGCGTGGAAACGGGCGGTGACTCTATCTATATTGGGCAACACCAACACAAATTCCTCGCCGCCGTACCGCGCGGCAAAGGGTATGGATTCCCCCTTACCCCCCGAACTGCTTGCCAACACCGAATGCAATAAGCCGCCCAACACGCGCAACACGGCATCCCCGGTCTGATGGCGGTAGGTATCGTTAATCACCTTAAAGTCATCAATATCGGTCATAATCACGCTAAAGGGCTGGTGGGAAAGCCGGGCAACCGTCAGATGTTTGGGCAATTGGTCGTCCAAATAGCGGCGATTGTACAAGCCCGTCAGGCTGTCCCGAATGCTCAAATCATGCACTTGCGCGTGGAGTGTCTTTAATTCTTGAACCAATAATTCCAATTCGCGCCGTTTCGCGCCTAACAATTCTGCCTCGCGCCGCGCCGCCTGCGTTTCCAACATGGTACGGAGTTTGGCAACCTGTTCTGCGGTGCGCGTCGAAAAAAGTTGTTTGTCCTGCGAATGAAACGCCTCGTGGTGATAAAATGCCAGGGCATACTCCCCGATCCGTTTATACGCCTTTGCCAACGCCTCATGCAATTGTGCCTGTTCGCGCAAAATCCCGTGTTGATCCGCCACTGCCAACCCTTCCAGGGCTTTGGCAATTGCCGTTTCAAACTGTTCCAGATGTAAATAAATCGTAGATTCGACCCGCAGTAACCCGCATTGCAACCCGCCTGCAATCAAAGCACCGTCTTCCCGCACATTGGCACATTTGCCGGTATGAACGTATTGCAGGGCGCGGTCATGTTCGCCAATGGCTTCCAGGGTCCACGCCCAATTCAGATTGAGGTATACGGGAAAATCAGGATAGGGGGGCTGGTGATGATGGCTGATATAGCCATCGTAGGTGCGTTGACATTCGATAATCGCACGATAGGCAAGGTCGGTATAGCCCGCCCGAATATAGTTCCACGCCAGATTGCCCCACATCATCACCACGCGGCGGTCATCTTTTAATTCGAGATGGAGTTGGAGTGCCTGTTCCAGATAGGGGGTCGCGTTTACGGGGTCATCCAACCAGCCATAGCAGATTCCGATGAGATTCAGGGCAGTGCCCATGCCATCTTTATCCCCCGCCCGTTCGTACAAATCCAGCGCAATCAGGGCATGGGCAAGCGCGTTCCCCACTTGCCCCATGCGGTGATAGGCGGCGGCATGAAGTTCCTGAATCGCCCCGCGCAGACGGGAATCATCGGTGCTTTCGCTATACTCCAACCATAAATGGTATGCCTGACTTAACGCACCGGTGGCATCCCCTTGCCAATAGGTAATAAACCCCTGTGTGACACGGGCATACCCCACACCCAGGGGATAATCGAGCGTCTGCGCCAACGTTTCGGCTTCTTGCGCCAATGCCCGTCCTTCCTCGATGTTGGTTGGAAAGAGATAATTGCCTAGTTCATTGAGTGCGTCTACGAGCTCTGTGGTGGGATGGGGGGCGGCACGCAGTTCGTCCACCCGCGCCTGTAACAACTCGGTGCGGTTCATACAAAGGGCTTCATAAGGAGCGAGGGGGATGAAGCGCTCTTAAAGGAGTGGAGATAATTGTACGCAAATATCAGGCAAAGAGAACAAGGCAGACCCCGGTATCGTTACCGATAAATTGTAGGGGCGGGTCACATCCCCGGCGGGACTTCCACCATGGGGCTTGTGACCCGCCCTGAATCCCCCAAACCCTTATGATTTGCATATATCGTTATGGTGGCGCGACCACGGGGGCGGGTCACAAGCTCCATGCCGATTCCCCTATAAGGTGTGCCCCGCCCCTACCCCCTATCTGCAAT
>CBKYSX010000631.1:0-3283 GCA_966690745.1 uncultured Ardenticatenales bacterium | reverse complement strand
GCGGGACAAAGCCAAACAAATCGGGCTATACTGTCCCCAAATTCCGGTGCGCTTTGGCGGGTTGGGGCTGAATCTGCGCGAGGTCGTGCCGATTTTTGAAGCGGTGGGACGTTCGCTATTGGGTCCGTTGGTGCTCAATTGTGCCGCCCCCGATGAAGGTAATATGCACACCCTCGGCTTTGCCGCCACCCCCTTGCAACAGGAACGCTACTTGCGCCCGTTGGCGGAAGGCTATGTGCGCTCTGCCTTTGCCATGACCGAACCCGCCCCCGGCGCAGGCAGTGACCCGACGATGATCCAAACCACCGCCCGGCGGGATGGCACCCATTGGGTCATTGATGGGCATAAATGGTTTACATCGGGCGCGGACGGGGCGGCATTTTTTCTGGTGATGGCGCGTACCAACCCCGATGTTCCCGCCCAAAAAGGCTGTACCATTTTTATGGTGGATGCCGGAACAAAGGGTCTCACCATCAAGCGGCGGATTCCCCTGATTGGCGGGGAAGCCCCCGGCGGGCATTGTGAGGTGTTATTCGAGGGGGTACAGGTTCCGTCCAGTGCGATTCTGGGGAAAGAGGGGCAAGGTTTCAAGATAGCCCAGCAACGACTGGGTCCGGCGCGATTAACCCACTGTATGCGCTGGACAGGCGTGGCGGAACGGGCGTTGGAGCTTGCCGCAGAGCGCATCAAAACGCGGGAAGCGTTCGGCTCACGCCTTGCCGATAAACAAGCGTTGCAATGGATGGTATCGGATTCGGTGATGGAACTTCATGCCGGGAAATTGATGGTACGCCATGCCGCCGATTTGATTGTCGGGGGGAACGAAGCCCGCACGGAAAGCTCACTCACCAAAATCCATGTGGCGGAAAGTATTAACCGTGTGATTGACCGTGTGATTCAGATGTGCGGCGCGTTGGGACTAACCGAAGAGCTCCCGTTGGGGCAATTTTATACCGAGGCGCGGGCGTTCCGTATTTATGACGGTGCCAGTGAGGTTCATCGTATGGTCGTGGCGCGGGAGTATCTGAAAGGCTAAATGTATTGAGTATTGGGTATTGAGAAAACGACATTGTTACTCAATAACCAAAATGCCGCTTCTCAATTTTCGCTACTCTTATTTCTCTTTTGATTCCTGCACGAGCTCATCCAACCGTGCCGTGAGGGCTTCGACCTTCTGCGTCAACTCACGAATCTCCTCGCCCGACAGGTCACTACTTGTATGACTTTTGTTGTTATCTTCTGTTAGCCGTGCTGTGATTTCTTTTTGCAAGCGGTGCATCTGCTCTACGGACATCTCGCCCCGCTCTACCAACTCCTTCAAACGACGTTCCACTTCCTTTTCGACATAGGCAAACGCCATAAAGGGGAAGGCAAGGGTGCGGCGTACCAATTCCACCGGATTGTTTTTCTCGCCGAAGCGAATAATGTCTGTAAAAAAGCCCCGTGAGGACGATTTTGTTTTTTGCTTTTGCTCTTCATAAATGATTTGGGCGAAGGTAACAGCGGTTAAATCCTCCCCTGTATCATTTTCCACCACTTCAATATCCGCGCCCGAACGGATCAAATCGGCGATTCCTTCCAGCGTGATGTACTTCTTTTCTTCTGTATCATACAGCTTGCGATTGCTGTACCGCTTAATTGTTCGCATGAGTCGGTTCCTTGCCTTCGATAGAAAGTGGAGCGTAATGTTTTTCCCTCTCTCTCCATCGTTCTATCTTCTCTCTCAAAGTATAGCACACCCTTGACGGCACTTATTGCTTAGTTGTATCGTTGATAGGGTATTAAACCCCACAATGGTTGGGTGGTTTCCCTGATTCCCTATCTCCAAAGGTAATGACAGCAACCCATAAATCCACTTCCGTTTCATATGAATAGGAAGGTCAGTCAGAGGCACCTTATGACTCATCGCTTTCTGTTTGCCGCAATCATGTTTGTGACGTTGGTTGTATTCGGAATGGGAATGGTGGTGATGCCAGCCTTTGCTACGGCTTTTACCCCTGTTTCAACTTTTAACTCTTTTACCACACCACAAGAAAGCGGAATTTTTACGGATACAGGGCAAACGCTCGCTACCGCCGTGATAGATGTTCAGATGGCGGATTTTGATCGTGATGGGGACGCTGATTTGATTTTTGATAGCACCGAACATGGCGGGGAAGTATGGCTGAATACCGCCAATACCCTCACGTACACCCCGACAGGTCAAATGCTGGGTGAATTTAGCATTCAAGCAATGGCGATTGGGGATATTGATGGCGACGAGGATATTGATGTGCTGGTGGGGTCCGATAGTTTGGGAAGTAATGCTCAAATTAAGGTCTGGAAAAATGATGGAACCGGCATTTTTACCGCCACGGGGCAATCTATAGGAGAATCGCTGATTGGGGCGGTGGCGTTGGCAGATTTGGATGGAGATGATGACCTGGATGCTTTTGTGGCGCGGGACGCGAATCTGCCCAATCAAGTCTGGTGGAATGATGGGTCGGGGCAATTTACCAACAGCGGGCAATCCTTGGGAAATGGCTTCAGTACCGATGTTGCATTGGCGGATGTAGACGGAGACAACGATATAGATGCTTTTGTGGTGGATTCCAACGTCAATACGCTTTGGTTGAATAACGGTGAAGGACAATTTACGGACAGCGGACAGCAATTAGCGGCGGCAACGGGCGTGGGGGTTACATTAGGTGATATAGACCGTGATGGGGATATAGATGCCGCGACTGCCAATCAGGAAAGCACGAACCGTTTATGGCAGAACAATGGAAATGGCGTTTTTACGCAGTTGCCCTTACCCGACAGCGGTACCAACAGTCAAAATGTGACCTTTATTGACGTGGATGTGGATGGTGACCTTGATCTTTTCGTCTCGCGGGCAGAGCTAAATCTATTGTTTTTTAATCTCGGCGGGGTTCAGCAGGGAACTATGGGAACCTACGTCAATAGTTTCCAACCATTGAATACTTCTTATACCTATGCCGCCGCCTTCTACGATCTAGATGGTGACTACGACCCCGATATGATCACCGGAGAAGGAACGACTTCTCGCGTCTGGCGCAACGATGGACTCTCCAGCCTCGGGGTCTACTATGGAATTCGAGATGATGTTTTCGCGAAAACCGAACGGGGACAGTATTACACCACCCTCTATTACACCCACAGTACCGAAATTGCAGTACAACTCGTTCAACATCCCCCGTTAGCGGTTGCCGCTTACGATACCCTGACCGTGTGGAAACCGAATCTGGCAACCCTACTGCCGGACAACCGGGGGGATGCCGTG
>CBKYSX010000630.1:0-3298 GCA_966690745.1 uncultured Ardenticatenales bacterium | reverse complement strand
TACGGCGGGAGTATCGCGGGCAGGGCATTGCGTTTGCGCTCAAGGTAGCGGGGGCGGCGGTTGCAAAAAACGATGGCGTTCAATCGCTCCGTACCACCAACGATTCCACCAACCCTGCGATTCTCGCCATCAACCGCAAAATGGGTTTTGTGCCGCGCCCTGCGACTTTAATGATGAAGAAAGCACTACATTGATGGGGTTTTGCGTGACTTTACAACTACTGCCCCCGCCCTAAAGGGACGGGGCTAATAAACACAGGGCGGAGTCGTTACCCATATCTCGCATACACCCTGCCGTTGGGCGACCACAAGGGTCGCCCCTACAGGTTTCGATCATTAGGACAGACGTTTTCATATTAATTCCCCCCGGTACAAACCCTCATCTCTTGTATCTTCACCCCTTGCCAATCCCAATCGTTCCATTGGAAAAGCGATTTATCTATGCTAGGATTGTGCCCGTTACTATTCTATTAGTGGAAGTGTGAACGTCTCCACAATTTCTCGTTTCGCCTTAAGTACAGACCCATAAGAAATGCGGAGTGTCTATGGGTAATACAGGCGACCACAAGGGTACGCCCCTACAGAGCACCTCCTCCACAACTTCTGGCTTTGTACTTACTGTTGTATCTCTTAAAAAATGGGGTAAATGAGTGAGAAAGAAACCGAGTTTTCAACGGCAGAAACTCGGTTTCGCCTCCTATAACTATTACCTTCTTATTTGAGAGATAGAGCACTTACTCCTTTCT
This sequence comes from uncultured Ardenticatenales bacterium, assembly GCA_966690745.1. Lineage (GTDB taxonomy): Bacteria > Chloroflexota > Anaerolineae > Ardenticatenales > Ardenticatenaceae > CBKYSX01. The sequence continues at coordinate 2,553 of CBKYSX010000630.1, read as the reverse complement.
CGCTATGACTCCTGAACTCTTTGTCCGCAACCGCAAAGCCGATTGGCAACAATTAGAAACCCTTCTGAAGAAAAACAGTGGCTCCCGCGTGGATTTTATGAGCGAGGAGGATGTACGGGCGGTGGATCGGCTCTATCGGGCGGTGGTGGCAGATCTGGCACTGGCACAACGGGATTTCCCCCACCATGATGCGACTGCCTATCTGAACGGGTTGGTGGGCAAAGCGCACCATCTGGTCTATCGCGGCGGGACGGTGGGGCGGCGGCAAATCCGCCGCTTTTTCACCCATACGATTCCCCAAACGGTGCGACGCAATTGGAAATATCTACTTGCCGCCCACCTGCTCTTTTACCTGCCCGCCCTAATTGCCTATTTGATGATTCTGCCCAACCCCGACCTTGCCTATACCATTTTCCCCGATGGCGCGTTAATGTATCAAACCGTTGAAACCACAGGGGAATTGTGGATTGACATTGAAGGGGCGGTGGATGGTCCCCTAATTACCACCAATAACATTCAGGTCGCCTTCCTCGCCTTTGCCGGGGGGATGTTGGCGGGAACGTTTACGATTTATGTACTGGTGAACAACGGATTGATGTTGGGGTCGGTTTTTGCATTTGTGCAGAATTACGGATTGGCGGGGGATTTGGGGGAATTTGTGATCGGGCATGGTCCGGTTGAACTATCGGTGATTTGCATGGCGGGGGCGGCGGGGCTACGCATGGGTCATGCCATCATTGCGCCCGGCTTGATGCGCCGCCGCGATGCGATTGCCGCCGCCGGACGCGATGCCATGACGATTGCCTTCATCGGGGCGTTGTGGTTGGTGGTGGCGGGAGCCATCGAAGGCTTTATTTCCCCGTCGGAGACGATTCCCTGGTGGGTTAAACTGACGGTGGGTTTGATTTCGGGCGCGTTGATGTGGAGCTATTACATTTTTGCGGGTCGGGAGCGGAAAAAAGAGGTGGTTGCGCCGCTGGGAACGGCGCGGTATGAAGCGGCGTAAGGTATCGGGATACAGAAGTAATGAATAAGTACGCAAAGATTGTACTTCTGGGTTTTTTGGTTGTGCCCATTGTATTTTGTGCAGGAATTATACAAATTGAAAGACAATCGTTGGTTCCTCTGGCAACGAAGCTGGGTGTGTCACCCACCAAAGTGGCTTTGATTGAATACACAACCGCTATTTTAGAAAGCGAAATTGGCTCTTCCCGCGCAGAAGTACACGAAATTTTAGAAGCAATAGGCGGAGAATTTACGATTATAGAGCATGGAGGAGGTGGGCAAAATAGGGAAAGTGCCTATTGGACTATGGGAAAGATTCCGTGGGGCAAAATATGGGCGGTATTTATTCTGGAATATGATGAAAATTGGAAGCTTCAATCGGTAGATATTGGATCTTCGTAAAGATTCAATGGTGAGTTGACTCCAGCCCTCTGCGTTCCGTCATTACGGCAGGGCGAAGCATCCGTCACCCTACACGCACGCCCGTTTACCATTGCATATTTTTCCCCACAATCATCGCGTAACCAACACGGGCGGATGCTGTCGCCCCTACATCCCCTCTGATTCCCATTCCCTACGGCGGGCGGGTCAACGGGTGCATTTTGGAAGGTAACGGTAAGCCTGACCCGCCCCTACAAAAAATCCTCTGCGTCTTGCTCCTTTGCGTCCCAGCGTTACGCCGTTGTCGTTTACGCTTTCTGCGTCCTGCTTTCCGCCCGCCTACTCCGTCTGTTGTAACCACACCCACGTCAATTCCCCATCTCGCACGGTAATGCTTTCCACCACTGTATCCCCGTTAATGCGAGTGGCAATCAGATAGTCCCCGGCGGGAATTTCCCCCATCACAAAATTTTCTTGCCAGAGGTCATCGGGCGGGGTGGGATTGGTGCGGTCTACGGCGTAGGTGTACCCATAGGCAAAGGTTTGTTCGTCGCTTGCCCGTTGAATCGAAACCAGTAAGTCGGAAGCAGGATTCCCCGAACGGTCTAAGACCTGCCCGATAATCGTACCGTTGCCCGCTTTCGGGGGGAACCACAATTGCGGGTTGCGGGTAGAAATGTAGTCGTTCGCCCCCAACCGCACTTCAAAATGCAAGTGGGGACCAAGCGCAATCCCGCTCATTCCCACCCGCCCGATTAACTCCCCGGCTTCTACGGTTGCGCCCTGCGCTACCAGAATTTCATCCATGTGTCCGTAGAGCGTATAGACCTTTTTGCCGTTAAAAGTGACATCATGGTCAATGACGACTACATTGCCGTAAAACGCGCCGTCCTCTTCCAAACTCCAATCGCGGGGACCCACCAACCGTTCGGCATCGTTGATGGCAATCACCACGCGTCCCGACCCCGCCGCCAACACCGGGGTTCCCGTTTCGTTCACAAATTCAACTCCGTGGTGCGCGGGATATAACCCCTCCCCCGTACTGGCATAGGGGTAAAAAACCGCAACACGGTCTACATAATCGGGCGGAATCGGACGCGCCAGCAGATAATGCGGGGTCATATCCGGCGACGGGCGCGGGGTGGGGGTAGGCATCCGCGTGACACT
>CBKYSX010000629.1:0-3300 GCA_966690745.1 uncultured Ardenticatenales bacterium | reverse complement strand
ATTGAGCCGTGCGGAATGGGCAGTATTAATGGCGGGGGCAGTGTTGGTGACAATGGTTCCGATTGTCTTGTTCGTGGGGGTGCAATTCGCCTTACGACGCACAGCGATTTAACGGATATAACCACAGAGAACACAAAGGACACAAAGAATGGCAAGAGAAAATCAATTGTTGTAGGGGCGGGTCAGGGCATGGGGAGCCTCCCGAAATGCACCGGTTGACCCACCCGTCGTTCGGAATGAGGAACGCTGAGCATCGGAGCGGGGTAATATGTGTAGACAAATTTACATCAGGAGTCCTCTATGCTTCGTACCCTTATCCTCCTTCTGACATTCGTACTGTCGGCGTGTTCCGCCGCTACTGCCGCCACTGCTCCTGCCGATAGTGTGACACTACAACAATTGGAACACACTGCCCGACAACAGGTAAGTGAAACCATTCAAAACCCAATCCTACGACAGGTGAATACCGATTTGGGGCAATACACCTTCTTCTACGCCGATGCTCAACGCACTACGGTTTACACGGTAACAGCACCGGATGGCACAACCCCCGCTTCTGAATGGGAATTGCGCCTCAATAACGACCCCCGGTTGATGAATAACCCTGCCCCGGATATGGATCTTTCCACCCTGAAAATCACCCCTCAAACGCTGGCAGATGCACTCCGACAAGAATGGGAAGGGTGCGAGATTACAGGATTGACCCTTTATTATCATTTACAGGAAGAGGATTTGATGTGGACGGGGTTTTGTCGGGTGGCAGGAGGATTGCTAAGCGGCTCGATGAGTAATCGCACCGGTGTTTTTGTTGCGATGGACGGTGCTCCTGCCCCACCACCCCCCACCGCCGAACCAAATTAAATTTCACCACAGAGAACACAGAGGGCACAGAGAACGGCAACAGGTAATGGTTAGCCGTTCACAAACCGTCTGTATCCATCCTTCAATCGTAGGACGTTAAAATTGATCAAAAGTCCCAACCATCTTTTGGATAACTTCAAATAACTGATGATTTGTGCTTCATGGACAGAATCAAGGGCTTCGACTGACTTTAATTCCACAATGACCAAATCCTCAACCACAACATCCAACCGATAACCACATTCCAGAAACAACCCTTTATATTCAACAGGTAATGGTACTTGACGGGTAAAGGAAATACCTCTTAAGCTAAGCTCATGGCACAAGCAAGCCTCATAAGCGGATTCCAACAATCCCGGTCCTAATTCCCGGTGAACACATATCGCCGAATCCAAAATCGCCTGTGACAACTCATTAGAGCGTACTTTAACATCCATTGTTGCCTCCTTATTGTGGTAAATTATATAATTCTGCCGTTCTCTGTGCCCTCTGTGTTCTCTGTGGTTAATTCTCCGTCTCGCTTGTATACATGGGGGGTTTGCGCCGCACAACGACCATCGTCAAATCGTCCACCATCGCTTCGCCGTTGGCGTGGATGGCGGCGGCATCCCGCAGGACTTCGATGAGGGCTTGCGAATCCAAATGACGATTGTCGTACACTAATTCTGCTACGCGCCGCATTCCCAACAATTCCCCTGCCGGACTGGTGCTGTCAGGCAACCCATCGGTAAACAGCACAATAAAATCACCCGGCTCCATGAAAATACGGAAGCTGTTATAGGTTACATCCCGCAGAATACCCATTGGCATGTGGCGGCGCACCAACGAGGCAATCGTATCCGTTTTGGCATCATATAGCAGGGGCGGTAAATGCCCTGCGTTTGAGGCTTGCAATACCCCTTCGCGTGGAGAAAGAATTGCCAAAAAGGTGGTGAGGAACATGCCCCCCCGCGCATCATTGCTAATTAGGGCGTTGGTGCGGGTCATGGCGCGTCCGGCATCTTCTTCGCTCCACAAACTTTCCCGCAAGGCAGTACGGGTTAATACCATGAACAACGCCGCCGCCATCCCTTTATCCGCCACATCGGCAATCGAAAAGGCAATGCGGTCTTCGCTAATCCAGACGTAATCGTAGAAGTCGCCCCCCACCTCGCGGGCAGGTCGCCAATAGCCGGCAATATCAAAATTGGCAACATCGGGCGCACGTTCGGGGATGAGTGCGCTTTGTACCTGCCGCGCCAGGGTTAATTCCTGGGTGCGCCGTTCGTTTTCCAATGCATCTTCGTAGAGGGTTTGGTTTTCCAACGCCACCGACAATTGCCGCGCCAGTCCCATTAGCACCGCCCGTAAGCGGTTGGGAATCGTCTCCATCGTGGTGTCAATATCCACCACCATCATCCCTAAAAAGGTTTCGCGGGCGCGGAGCGGTACCCCTAACAAATGGTCGGCTCCAAAGAGGGTGCAGAGGCTGGCGGGTGCACCCCGTTTGCCCTTCCCGGCAAGCGGAACGGGTTCGGAGGCATCATATAACACGGCAAGAGCGGGAACCTCTCTGGCGGCAAGGGTAGATTGTTTCCATGCTTCCTCCACTTCGGGGGCAAAGCCGGTAGCGGCACGGGGCAAAAATTGTTCCTCAGACTCATTCCAACGATAAATCGCACAATGTTGTACCCCGGCGAGTGTTACCGTCAGGCGGGTAATCTGCTCCAAAATTTCATTCAGGTCGGTGCGACCCGCGATTTTTTCCGCAACGCCCAGCAAATCCCGCGTAATTTCGGCAGATTCCTCTTGTTCTACGTACAGTTGTGCCGCTTGAATCGCTACCGCGACCTGTTGGGCAATCCCCGCCAAAAGCGTCTGCCGCCGTTCGCTAAGCCGCGTGGGGGCGTTACTGGTGACAACCATCAACACCCCGACAAAATCCCCCTGCGATTCCATCCGTGCCAATACGACCCCGCGTGTCCCCAATAGTTTTCCGAATTTACCGAGGCGCGATTCGCGTTGTGCCTCTTTGTCTACGAAAATGAGGCGGGATTTTTCACGCAGTTCCATCAGGAGCGGTACTTGATCCCCCGGAAGGTCTATGCGGCGCAGGGTGGCGGCAAGGTCGGGCGGTAAACCGAAAGAAGCCCCATGTTCAAATCGCTTGCCTTTTTCATACCACAAATAGAGCAATACTGATTCCACCCCGACCAATGGCGGGGTGACACGCACCACCCGTTCCATAATGGCGTTTAAGTCATACAGGGGATTGAGTGCTTCCGCGACTTGAAGTAACCCGGTGGTGACCCATGCGGTTTCTCGTTGCGCCACATATAATTGCGCTTCTTCAATTGCAATCGCCAGTTGGTCGGCAAGGGTGGTAAGGGTAAACTGGTCTTCATCGTCCAAATCACCAATGCGGGCCACGTGGTGACATGGCAGTACGATGGCATCACG
>CBKYSX010000628.1:0-3306 GCA_966690745.1 uncultured Ardenticatenales bacterium | reverse complement strand
TGTACCAACAGTTCGGCGACCGTGCCGCCTGTCGTCATACTGAGGTTGGCACGGGTTATGGGAACCACCACCGCATCGGCAATAATCGCATTCGATGATTGTACAGGCGGAATCGGCGTTGGCTCCTGATTGGTGGGGTTGGTCATGTTACCGCCACAGGCAGTCAGCAGTAGTAATAAGAACAGTAAGGTGAGGGGGAATTGGGTTTTCATAAAAGGAAGTTGCATGTTGCGTGTTGCGTGGTGCATGAAATTAGGGGAAGGCTCTCTGTTTTCTGTGAATTATCTGTTACATGTTGCATGTTGCATGGATTTCCTGAAAAGTACTCTGTTCTCTGTAAAGAACTTGCAACTCATCGTTCATATTATTTTCAAGAACCTATGCTTTCTACCCACTGACATGCAACATGCAACATGCAACATGCAACATGCAACATGCAACATGCAACATGCAACTATCTATTCATACGCCAGCACATCGCGCACGGTCAGGCGGCTGGCACGCCAGGAGGGCCACCAGCTGGACAAAGCGGCGAGGATCAGCACCAGTATGAGCCATAAGCCTGCGCCAAAGGTTGAAAAAGTATAGGTGAGCGGGGCATCCAGAAATGCGATACCTACCGTATAGCTGAGTGCCTGACTGATGGGAAAAGCCAGCAAGCCGCCCAGTACCCAGCTCATTAAGCCAATGAGAATGCCTTCCGTCAGGAAGATGTTGAGAACACTCCGGTCACTTGCACCGATGGCTCGCATGACACCCACTTCGCGGGAACGTTCCAGCACGTTAATACTCATCGTTCCCGTTAGCCCCAACGCACCCACCACCGCAATCAATACCGCCATAATCGTCAGGAAAGTAACGAGGATATTAAACTGGACAATGACGTTCTCACGGATAGATTCCGTGGTTTCGGTGGAAGCAACATCCATCCCCGCCGCTTCAAAGGTATCGTGAATCAGGGTCGCCATCTGCTGTTGGTATGCCCCATCATGGCGATCCAGAATAACTTGCAGTTGCCCCGCCCGCCCGACAAAACGATTCTCGCGGGCGAAATAGGGATAATTGGCGTACATAATAGGACCGGTTAAGACTCCCTGTACGATACCCACCACCTGCCATTCGCCTTCCCGCTCCCCCAATTTGAGGGTGATGGGTTGCCCCACCTCAATATCGGGGTCTTCTTCCAACACAATGCTATTGACCACAATGGCGTTTTCATCGGTGGGTAAAAGCCAACGCCCTGCTAACAGGCGCGGGTTAATCATGCGGGTTTCAGCAGGGGGCGCGAGAAGAAAAATGTTGTTGCTTTCCGTTCCATCGGGGCGGAGGCGGCGCGTACTGGCACCACTCCAACTTTCCGCCGCCACCACGCCGGGAATGCTCTCGGCGGTTGCCAGAATCTGGTCAATGCGATAGGGGCGGGTTAAACCCACATCCAAATCGTAATTCCAATAGGCTAAAGCCTCGTCAAGGGTAGCCATCAGGGAACTGTAAACGCTTAACACCGCGATAAAAATTGCCCCGCCCAGTACCAATGTAGAAAGGGTCAGGGCAAGGCGACCCTTGCGGCGGAAAGTATTACGAAGCGAAATCAGCACGGGGCGGGGCAAGCCGCGCACCCGCTCCAATAGATGGTCTATCGGGTTTTTGCCAAAGCCCCCTTTACCCAAACCGTAGGAACTCAACGCCTGTAGCACCGTGAGCCGCGCCCCACTGACAATCGGCACGATTGCCGCCAACAATGGAACCAACAAACCAACCCCGATTTGTAACGCAAGGGCTTCGGCGGGCATCTTGAAAGGGATGGCAAAAAAATTAAGCAGGTTCGCAACAAAATTGACAAAGGCATAGGTTGACCACGCGCCCAACGGAATCGAAATTAACAAAGAAAGCAGACCAAAGATGAATACGGTTGCCAGATACATCTGAATCAACTGTCCGGTTTCCGCCCCGATGGTCTTCATTACCCCAATTTGGCGCACCTGTTGGGCAAGGATGGCGGAAATGGTATTGACCACCAGAAAGCCGCTTAATAGGAGGGTTAAAAAGCCGAGAACCACAAGAATGGTCAACAGGGGTTGAATCAGTTCATCTGCCCAATGTTTGCCGGGAATCGGAACATAAATACGCCGTACCGATTCGCCGCCGTTCTCAATTTTATCCTTTACAATTTCCGCCACCGCCCGAATTTCCGGCTCCGTAGGGGTGGGGTCATCAATCAAAATATCAATCTGAGAAAAATAGCGTTCCCCGACCAACCATTCCTGCGTGGCGGGGTTGATATAGCCTTGCAGGGTCGGGTTAAAGACTGCCGAGGGGATATTCAAATCATGGGATACACCACTGATGGTCAAAGTACGCTGTTCACCATCGGGCATTTCGATTAACAGGGTGTCCCCAAGTACCAGACCCAATTCCGCAAGGGAGGCACGTTCTAAAAAAATCTCCCGTTCGTCCGGTTCCCGTGCGCCCGCCACAGGCAAAACTTTGGTGACCTCCATGTTTTCGTAATCGGGAATCACCAACATTTCTAAGTCGCGCCATTGGTCGGGGGTTTCTTCGGTACGGGCGCGGACGGATGCACGTCCTTCGGCGGCGGCAACCCCCGGCAGACGACGCACGGTAATAATGGTTTCGTCGGTGGCGTTGGTGTAGAGGCTGGCGTGAGCAGGGTTGGTCTGGCGGTAACTGGCGGAGAGGTCGGTTCCCAGAATCATCTGGGAGGCAACAATCACCCCAACCGCAAAGACCCCCACCGCAATCGAAAGCACGACTAGAGCAGTACGTGCTTTGTTGCCCCACAGGTCCCGCAGAATTTTGCGCCAGCGTGGGCTAAGCATGAACCGCCTCTAACGTCGGAATTTCGCCATTGCTCATATCGTGCCGTTGCACGATTTCTCCGTCCGCCACAATCACGGCATGGGTCACTTGCTTCGCCAAGTCCATGTCGTGCGTCACCATCACAATCGTCTTGTTATCGTCGGTGACGAGTTTGGTGAACAGGGCAAAAATCGCATCGGCAGTTTTGCTGTCAAGGTTCCCGGTCGGTTCGTCCGCCACCAGAATGGGCGGGTCGTTGGCAAGGGCGCGGGCAATGGCGACCCTCTGCTGTTGCCCCCCGGACGTGGCGGAAGGCAATTTGTTGGCGTGCATTTCCATTTCGACCTGTGACAGGAGGTGCATTGCCCGTTCGTGCCGTTCCCGCGGCGTGTACATATTGCAAAAATCCATCGGGAGCATGACGTTTTCAATCACGGTGAGGGTCGGCAGCAGTTGGAAGAATTGGAAAATTACACCGAGCGACCG
>CBKYSX010000627.1:0-3308 GCA_966690745.1 uncultured Ardenticatenales bacterium | reverse complement strand
TCCGTTACCCTAATAAATCCGCTACCACGCCCCGCTCTTCCAACAATTCCGCTTCGGTGGCGCGGATTTTGTCGAGGTTAGCAGAGGTGTCCAGCCCTTCCACCGTTTCATATTTGCCATCTTTGATACGAACGGGGTAGGAGAAAATCAGGTTGGTGGCAATGTCGTAATTGCCCAATTCGCTGGGAACTCCGAAAGACACCCAGTTGTCCCCCTCCGTGCCGAAATGCCAATCGCGCACATGGTCAATCGCCGCCGAAGCGGCCGATGCCGCGCTGGATTGCCCCCGCGCCTGAATAATCGCCGCACCCCGTTGCGCCACGGTGGGAATGAAGGTGGATTCGACCCATGCGTTATCCACGAGTTCCAACGCCGCTTTGCCGCCGATGGTGGTCTGGGTAATGTCGGGAACCATCGTGGAAGAATGGTTGCCCCAGATGGTCATTTTCTGAATGTCGCGCACCGGAACCCCTGTTTTTTCCGCCAGTTGGGAGATGGCGCGGTTGTGGTCCAGACGGGTCATGGCGGTGAACCGTTCGCGGGGAATATCGGGCGCGTTGTTCATCGCAATCAGCGCGTTGGTGTTGGCGGGGTTGCCCACCACCAGAATCCGCACATCATCGGCGGCGCGTTCGTTCAATGCCTTGCCCTGCCCCACAAAAATCGGTCCGTTATCCCGAATCAAATCCTTGCGCTCCATCCCCTTGCCACGCGGCTTGGAGCCGACGAGCAGACCGTAATTGATGCCATCAAAGGCAACTTTGGGGTCATCGCTCATTACGATGCCTTCCAGCAGAGGGAAGGCACTGTCGTTCAATTCCATCGCCACCCCGTTCAGGGCGGGCAGGGCGGGGGTGATTTCCAGCAGGTGCAGGATAATCGGTTGGTCTTTACCAAAAGCATCACCGGCGGCAAGGCGGAACAACAGAGCATAACCAATGTTGCCCGCCGCGCCTGTCACGGCAACGCGCAAAGGAGCTTTCGCCATCGTAAGTCCTCCATCATTTTATGAATACGGTGGTGGGTATGCCACCGCGAAGGTGTTTATCAAATACGTCCCGGTGATGGTATCCCAAAGGGGCAAAAGTGCAAGGATTTCTTACAGGGGAGCAGTCAGAGGTAGGGGTCGGGGACGTGCGCCTCAATTTCATCCAGCAATTCATCATAGAGGGCATGGTTCATCATCGGGTCAATCAGAACCGTAGGGGTGAAAGCCCAATTGCTTATTCCGTAGATATAGTGAAACCACGTTATCTTACGGGCATACAGGCGCGGGTACCACACAAAAAGTTCTTTTTCTCGTATTCCAATCACATCCTCTTACGATTGACTTTATGCCGCATTGTGTGTACATAACCTTGCATACAGTACCCGAACAGGAGTTGCCCACTAACGAACAAAAGGTCACATCTTCCGGTTATCTCTCCACCCGCCAAATGTCAAAAACACGATATTATGAGGTGTATCAAGATTACGTGTGCGGGGCCACAATTAGAGTGGCAAGGGAAATGTTTGCCTTTCTCCCGGTAGATAAGGTTATCGTAACTGCCATACGTAACACGCGGGATAGTGGCACGGGAGACGAAATTCAAGTACCGATTTTATCTGTGTTGTTTGAGCGTGAGCAGACGGAGCGTATTAAATGGCAATATGTAGACCCCTCTGAAGCATTAAAAAATTTCAGCCATCGGGTTGATTTTAAGAAGTTAAAGGGATTTGCCCCGATTGAACCAATCCGATTAGAAGGTGACGAAATTCCTGTAGAGGGCTAATTGTATAGGGTGATTAACCTCTTTGAATGCTATCAATCTACGTTAAGGAAAATAAGAAAGAAACCGGGTTTTCAACGGCAGAAACCCGGTTTCGCGTTCAAACCAATCCTATAGTTTTTAGGAACCAAGGGGTCTAACAGGTGAGACATCCGATGAGGGAAGAAATCCCCGTTCAAAATTTGAAACGCTTTGAAGGTCCCCATGCCATGAACCGCTATCTTTTTGGAGTAATAGGGATTGTCCCGGCGGTTGCCCATCTGGTCTCCTTCTTTGTATTAACCGATTTTTTCAATGACCCCTTTCGTCACTTGAACCTTCTGACCCTCTTGTACTTCATCCTGCCATTACTGGGACTTACCCTCTTTGTTCTCTACAATGTGAATCTCCACCCTACGATTTGGACGGGGGATGAGGGGCTATATGTATCGTTTAATTTTGGTCGCGTTTTGATTCCGTGGGAGGTTGCCCTAAGCCTGTAATTTGTCCCAACACACCACCCTCATCTTGTACTACACCTTCCCATGCTTCGGTATCACCTTCCAAAACTTTTCCAGCAAACGTAACTTGTTGTTCCCATTCGTTTAATTCCTTTTGATAGGCAGTTTCACGAATGGCTTTTTGCTGAAGCGCGTAGTGGTGGCGTTCTTTATCCCTCATACGTGCCTCGTCAATCGCTGTTGATAACTCTGCACGTCGTTTTTTATCACGACCCAACAACTTATCCATTGCTGAGGGCTGATAACCGGAAAGATCGCGCCGGGCGGCATCTTCATATTCTGTTGACAAATCGGGAACTAAGATTTCACTGATTTGGGGGCGGGGTTGATTTGCAATTGACACCCAATCTATAGGGTCACTCGCTTCCATGTGTAAAGACAATAAGGTGTCAAACCAACTTTTCTTTACATCGGCGTGTTCTTGGTCCGTCCGCAAAATACGGCGGACTTCTGCCGAACGCATTTCTCGTTGTTGTGCTAATTCTGCTTTGATGCGTTGGCGTTCTTGCCGCTCTGACTCTTTTAAGGCTCTTCGTTGAGCGGCAATGATAGAGCGCATCATTCCTTTCCATCCCATAGTAGCTCCTAATAGTTTTGGAGAATTTGAGAGACAGAGAAACATGCATCCTCTCAATTTCACATAATAATCAGCACATAGGTAATTTGCCAATAGGATAAGCAAGTATCTTAAAACAATTGGGTTCTAAGCCGGTATATTATTTGCCGAGAAACAAATGCCTCTGCTCAATTGCACAATGTAGTGTATTACCTAGCAGATGCTATTATAGATAAAATCCGCTACACCAACCCCCGTTCGCGGGCAACGAGTGCCGCCTGCGTCCGATTGGTAACACCCAATTTCTGGAAAATCTCGCTCAACCGATTGCCCACCGTTTTTTCGGAAAGGAATAAAGTCTGGGCGATGGTGCGGTTGTCCTGCCCCTGCGCCACCAACCGCACAATATCCAATTCGCGGGCAGTCAACGCTTCGCCCTCCGCATCCTCGCGGGGTTGGCGGCGCATGGCGGAAAAGAGTTGC
>CBKYSX010000626.1:0-3317 GCA_966690745.1 uncultured Ardenticatenales bacterium | reverse complement strand
GTAACGTTGGCGAAAAAGCATAAAGTGCCAACCCGCATTCGTGATTTTATTCAGCAACATCACGGGACCACCCATGTCGCCTTTTTCCATGCCAAAGCGCAGGCTTTGGATGGCTCTGTTTTGGTTGAAGAAGGAAAGTTCCGCTACCCCGGACCGAAACCGCAACGGCGCGAGAGTGCGATCCTCATGTTGGCGGATTCGATTGAGGCGTTTGCCCGTGTGCAAAAGCCCACCACTGTGGAAGAAATCCACGCGATTGTGCGGCAAATTACCGATGAAAAAATGCAGGACGGACAGTTAGACGAGTGCGACCTGAATCTGAAGGATATTACGATTATCCAACAGGCATTTATTCAGGTGCTACAGGGGGTTTACCATACCCGGATTGCCTACCCTGATAAAGACAAACCCAAAGTCACGATAAGTTCTACAGCAACGGTGGTAAATGATGGCGCAACTCGCCCCGCCGCCCTGCCGCCCGTTGATAAAAAACATGATGCCGAACCCTATCGAAATCCAGGTTGACCCCCGTTGGTCGTCTCAAGTCAACACCGAACGGCTTGACAAAGCCATTCGTACCACCTTTCAGATCGAAGGTATTTTGTCGGAGCCGGGGGTGTCGTTGGTCATCGTCGGCGACGAAGAGATGACCCGCCTCCATGAACATTATCGCAACGAGGCAGGCACCACCGATGTGCTTACCTTTCCCTATGAAGATGATGGCATGGATGAAGAGATGACCGGCTATCTGGGAGATATTGTGGTCTGTTACCCGCAAGCCTCGCGGCAAGGGACGGACGAAGGGCATACGGCGCAAGAAGAGTTAGAGTTGCTCTCGGTCCACGGCGTTTTGCACCTACTGGGCTATGATGATGAAGATCCTGTAGCAAAGGTGCGAATGTGGCAACAGCAAAAGATGGTGATGGAACGGTTGGGAATGAGCGGGGTCGCGCCGAGGGTAGATTAGCGCATTGAGTATTGGGTATTGAGAAAACGACAAGAACAGAAACTTATCACCGTTTCTCAATACCCCTGCTAATACTCCATCAGCCACCCCCGCACTGATGCTATAAATTCCTCCAGCCGTTCCCCTTGAATAAAATGCCCCGTTTCCTCAAAAATAATTACCTCCCCGTTTTGCCAACGGGATTGTAATTCATCCCGTTCCGTTGCACGATCTGTCATGGCAAAGCGACTGTAGGTGGGTTGCGCCAGCAAAACCAATTTGGGAGTCTCTGTCGCATTGGCAAGAACATCCATCAACGGGGTCAATCCTTCATTCATCGTGGCAACCTGAGTGAGAACGTTCATATCCAGCAAAAGGGACGCTTCCATGTGCGTCACAAAATCCTCTTCATGGGTCGGGTACATACCGGGGATATGCCGCGCTAAAGTCGCCTCCACCCGTTCGGCGTGGCTCTGGCTTCGCATCTTTTCCAGATAGGCAAGCCACTCATTGAACCACGCTTTATACCCTTCACTTTCCATCCATTTACCGGGTTGCACTACCTGCAAGGCGGGGTCTACCAACACTACCCCTTTGACCAAGTGAGGGTATTTCTGCGCCAGCCGTCCGGCGATGTCCGCGCCCATGGAATGCCCGATTACCAAAGGTTGCTCTAAACCGAGTGTTTGAATGAAGGCGGCAGTATCCTCTACCATCATCAGCGTCGTGGTTCCAGGGACGGCATTGCCTGTGCGCCCATGTCCCCGTGCATCGGGCATGATCACATCGTATTCATGCTCAAATACTTTTGCGACGCGCATCCACGTTAAGCCATCCATCTGGAAACCATGAAGCAACAGCAAGGGGGGCTTGTCGCCGCCGGTGCGGGTGTAATGGATCGGAATCCCGTTGGCTTCAACCGTGTTACTTGTCCAATGGGCAGGGGTCAATTCCGCAAGGTTGCGGTAGATGGTGTGGGTGTTCATAGCAAGGTTCCTCTGTATGCCAATACCCGCATTGTAACCTATAACGTACCGTGATAGGCAAATGAACCAAAACCTTCTCCGCCCTAAAGGGTCTAGGAATTATCCCCAATTTTACGTCTGGCGCATAGAGGAGTTCGTAGGGGCGGGTCAGGGAATGGAACCCCGTATAACCTGGAACCGCTTGACCGGCCCGCCGTTGTTGTCTTCCCAGCAGGTAAATTGGTTCCATGCCCAAGGGCGGGTCAACGGGTTCATTTTGGAAGGTATTGGTTTGCCTGACCCGCCCCTACAAATGATCTAATGATCCAATATCTCGCTTTGCGGCTTTGCGCCCTTTGCGTGAGAGTAGCCGTTATCCGTTTTCTGCGTCCTGCGTCCCGCGTTCTGCGTGCCGTACCGCCAGCCCCAGCCAGTCCCCCATCACCAGCCGTTCGACCACCACAAGATGATTTGCCGCGAGTGCCTCGTTAATGATGCCTTCCCGCTCCATGATGATTCCGGAGAGAAGCAGGGTTCCATCGGGCTTGAGGCGTGTCACCGTATCGGGCAGAAGAGTGACAATAATTTCCGCCAGAATGTTCATTAGAATGGTGTCAAAGGGTCCGGGGAAAGATTCAATCGAGCCTTGCACCATTTCAATCGCGTCCAGCATTCCGTTCCGTTCAGCATTTTCTTTAGTGGCGGCAACCGCTACGGGGTCAAGGTCGCAAGCAACCACACGACCCGCACCCAACTGCACCGCACCGATGCTCAACACGCCGCTCCCCGCCCCGACATCAAAGACCGAATCCCCGGAATGGAGATAGGTTTCCATCAGCATCAGCGAAAGCTGAGTAGTAGGGTGGGTTCCCGTGCCAAACGCCATGCCGGGGTCAAGACGAATCGGAAGTTCCCCCTCGCCCATCGGTGCCTCATCCCAAGCGGGCACAATCACCAGACGATTGCCCGGTTTGAGGCGGGTGTAATGTTGTTTCCACGCATTCGCCCAATCCGCCTCCTCCAATTTTTTGACCTGCGGTTCGGGCATCGGGTAAATGACATGCAAATGCCATAAGGCATGTTTTAATTTGTCTATTTTGGCTTCGCTCTCTTTGTCATCCGCGATATAACATTTCACCACAAGCGGATGTTCCACCCATCCCGCACTATCGGTTGTCGCCAGGACACTTTCAATCACGGCACTCCCCTGCCCGTATTCGCTCATTACCTGTGCCACGGCTTCCGCCGCTTCGCCGTCTACGCCTACAAGGGATACTTCCCACCAGTCCATTCGTATACTCCATCTTCAACTCAAAAACGGCGCACGATGCGCCGTTTTCGGGTGAAAGCATAAAATTTTTTATTTGAACGCGTCCCGTATTTTGTCGAACCATCCCCTGCCGGAG
>CBKYSX010000625.1:0-3323 GCA_966690745.1 uncultured Ardenticatenales bacterium | reverse complement strand
AAACCCGCTCCGGCACACGGTTGCCCCCATCTCTAATTGCCGAATTGCCAACACGGACAGCCAGCCAGAAAAACGGCTCCTACTTTCCGCTGACCGCGCAAAGTTTTACCGACTTCGACTGGCTCTGTTTTTTAGATTCTACTACTTATAGTCGGGGGGCACCCCCGTTACCGGCATAAGGTGCTTTTGCACTTTATTTTGACGAGAAACCTGTAGCAGGATAAGGGAACTACTATGAATACGCAGGAACTGAACGGGGATATTGGCTCCGTCCAACGGGTCAACATAGATGATCAAATGCGCGGGGCATATCTTGATTACGCCATGAGCGTGATTGTGAGCCGCGCTTTGCCCGATGTGCGCGATGGGTTGAAGCCCGTTCACCGCCGGATTCTCTACGCAATGTATGATATGGGGATGCGCCCCGACCGCCCCTATAAAAAGAGTGCGCGGATTGTCGGGGATGTGTTGGGGAAATACCACCCCCACGGCGACAGTGCGGTCTATGAAGCGATGGCGCGGATGGCGCAGGATTTTTCTATGCGTTATATGCTCGTAGATGGGCAGGGCAACTTCGGCTCCGTGGATGGGGACAGTGCCGCCGCGATGCGGTATACCGAGGCACGACTCTCCCACATTGCCATGGAATTGTTGACCGATATTGACAAAGAGACGGTCAATTTCAAAGACAACTTTGATACGTCCATGCAAGAACCGGAAGTCCTGCCCGCCCGAATCCCCAATTTGCTTCTGAATGGGGCGGGGGGCATTGCGGTCGGGATGGCAACCAATATCCCCCCCCATAACCTGACAGAAGTGTGCGATGCCACCATTTACATGATTGACCATTGGGATACCTTAGATGATGTCACGGTGGACGATTTAGCCGTTTTTGTGAAGGGTCCCGATTTCCCCACCGGGGGCGAGATATTAGGAACAGAAGGCATTAAGAGTGCTTTAGCCACCGGGCGCGGGCGCGTGATTATGCGTGCCAAATCGGACATCGAAGAAATGCCCAAAGGTAACCGCTATCAAATCATCATTACCGAGATTCCCTATCAGGTGAACAAATCGGTGTTGATTGAGAAGATGGCTGAACTGGTACAAGAAGAGCGTATTACCCAAATCAGCGACCTACGGGATGAATCAGACCGTGATGGGATGCGGATCGTGGTAGAGCTCAAACGGGGCGCACACCCGCAAAAAGTCCGTAACCAACTCTTCAAGTACACCCAATTGCAAAGTTCGTTCGGCGTAAATATGCTGGCGTTGGTGGATGGTACCCCGCGTTTGCTCTCGTTGAAACAAATCCTGCGCTACTACATTGAACACCGGCAAGAGGTCATTCGTCGCCGTACCGAGTTTGATTTAGATAAGGCACGGGCGCGGGCGCATGTGTTGGAGGGATTGTTAAAAGCACATGACCAATTGGATGCGGTGATTGCCACAATTCGTAACTCTCCCAGTGCCGACGTCGCCTTGACCCGCCTGATGGAGAATTTCGCGCTTACCGAAATTCAGAGCCGCGCCATTCTCGATATGCAATTGCGCCGCCTTGCTGCGTTGGAACGGCAAAAACTTCTGGATGAATATGAAGAAGTCATGGCGCAGATTGCCTATTTCGAATCGCTGTTGGCAGACCCCACCAAAATTCTTGCTCTCATTCGCGAAGATTTGCTGGATGTCAAAGCAAAATATGGGGACGAACGCCGCTCCGTAATTATTGCCGGGGGTGATGGTGCCTTAAACGATGAAGATTTGATTCCGAATGTACCCGTCTTCGTTTCGGTGACGGAACGGGGCTATGCCAAACGGGTGGCATATGAAACGTACAAAGCACAGGGGCGCGGTGGTAAAGGGATTACCGGGATGAAAACCCGTGACGAAGATGCCGTCATGCACGCCTTCAGTTGTGTCACTCACGACGACCTGCTCTTTTTTACGGACAAAGGCAAAGTTTATCATCAAAAGGCGTATGAACTGCCCGATACCAGCCGGATTGCACGGGGCATTCCGTTGGTCAACATTATTAACATTGAACCGGATGAACGTGTCACCACAATTATCCCCGTTAACGATTGGGAACAGGCAAACTATTTTGTGCTGTTGACCCAACAGGGGCGGATTAAGCGCGTGTCGCTGGATGATTTCCGCAATGTTCGTGCATCGGGCTTAATTGCGATTTCGCTGGACAGTGGCGACCACCTGCGTTGGGTGAAAATGACCCATGGCAATGATGATTTAATGGTCGTCACAGAATTGGGGCAATCCATCCGCTTTAGCGAAGAAGATGTACGGGCAATGGGGCGCACGGCGGCGGGGGTAATGGCAATTCGGTTGGATGAAGAAGATCAGGTTGCCGGAATGGATGTCTGTGTCGAAGGTGCGGCGTTGTTGGTGATTACCGCCAACGGGTATGGCAAACGTACCGATTTAGACGAATATCCGCAACAGGGTCGTTTTGGCAAAGGCGTTCGTACCCTCAGCCGCGAAACCGAGATTACCGGACGTATCGTTGAGGCACGGGTTACGCGCCCCGGCGATGAAATCACAGTGATTAGTGCCGAGGGAATGGTCATGCGAACCATCGTCGGGGGCATTTCCCGGTACGGACGTGCCACACGCGGCGTACGGGTGATTAAATTACGGGACAGTGACCGAGTGGTCAGTATTGCGCTGGTCGAAGAAGGGCAAATTCCGGCAGTTGTCACCGTCGAAAATGTAGATATTGCTGAGAATGTCCCCACGGAAATTGAAATCGCGGCAAACGGGCACGCATAAACGTTCATTCCGCAAAAAATAAAAAGAGGACGAGTGTAACACTCGTCCTCTTTATTTATTTGGAAGAATGAGCGTATCAGGGCGCAGGATACGCACCCGGATCAACGGGAGCCGGGTAATTTTCAGGGTCAATCGTTGGTACCAAATTTTCTCCTGCCCCCGGCGCGGGATACCCTTCTACGGGAGCATTGGCAGGCATCGTGGGTTCTCCGGCAGGCAAGCCCGTTGCCGTTGGTAAGGCAGGGGGGTCAGATGGCGTAGCAGTCGGATTACAGCCTACCAGCACAAAGGTTGCCAGCAGGAGCGTAAGAATCATAGTCTTGATGGTTGTCATTTCGTGTTCTCCTTAGTCGTACATACAAACAGCGATAATGGCATTGTTTATACACCATTATCGCTGTAGAGGGGTATTATAGTTATTGTCCGCCGCCTGTCCCAACGCGGAAGCGGGCTTGCCAGGGGCGGTACTCGCTCCAAAACTCATTGCGATAGAGAACTTGTCCGGTCGCATCTTCCGTAACAACCCGCGATACGACCACAGT
>CBKYSX010000624.1:0-3325 GCA_966690745.1 uncultured Ardenticatenales bacterium | reverse complement strand
CGCGGATAGAGGAGTAGTGATCGTTGGTTCAGATGATTCAGTACGACGGGGCAACAATAAGAAGTAGATGGTTGGAATCAACCATACAAACCAGAAGAACCATAATCCATCCCCCAAAGGCAGAGTAAGGGCGTAATCACGATTGGGCAGATACCAAACGGTTGAAATTAACCCTGCCACCCCTAATGCAATAAAAAAAAATTTCCACTGAACTCCGGGACGGCGCAGTGATGCCCATTGACTTTGCAACAAATTGGAATGCCACCCGTAATACAAAAAAGGTAGAAATAGATGGGCGGGCAACGACCATTTAACCAACATGCCCACACCAATGGCAATACCCCACACAACCGTCCAGCCTTTATGCGTAAAATTGTTGCTTCGTAAGAGTGCGTACAAGATCACCAATAATGCCGCTGTCAGAAAACCATCCAAATAAAAGGTACGTGCCATTGCCGCCAACATGGGCAAGAAGCCTGCCACTGCCGCCGCCAGGACGGGCAACCATTGACTGTGGGGCATCATGCGTTTGGCAATGAGGTAGGTAAAGAGCAGAATAACCGCCAGAAACACTACGTTAGTATAAAGGGCGGAATCCATACCCCACCCGAAGAGCCTATAGGGAATTTGAGCGGCAAGGTAGAGTGCGGGGGGACGAAAATCGTGAAAGGTAATGGCTTGAAAGAGTGTTTGCCATGTTACCTCCCGCAGAATTTCAGCGTGTTGCAGGGCACGGGTCAAATGTCCCCCGGCATCCCGACCATAGGGCGTGATATTGGTCTGAATCCAATACAGACTTGCCGTTAGCTGAGCAATGAGCAGTAGGAGTAACGTGCCAAAAGCACGGGTAGGGCGGGGAATCGTCATTCAACTACCATTCAATCACAGGGGTTAATCGTACTATACAATCACCCGGTGATACGTATTGTTCCAAAGCGCACAGTATAGCACAACTGAAAGGTTCTATGACGACCGGCGAAACAGATCTCGATACCTTACTTCGTTCCATCAATCCTGTACAAGTGCCGGGGGAATATGTATTTTGCACCCTACCGGACAAACCATGGGTTGCCGCTTTGCCCTGGGTAAGTATTTTCCGCGAGGCAGAAGGTGTAACGATTATCCTTAAACGTGAGGATGCCGAATTTCACACACTTGCTTATCATTTCACTGCCGCATGGATCACCCTCAATGTCCATTCTGCACTGGAAGCGGTAGGGTTTCTGGCGGCAGTTTCCGCAAAATTAGCGGAAGCAGGTATCAGTTGCAATGCCATTTCCGCTTACTATCACGATCATTTGTTTGTTCCCATCGCTGATGCAGGGCGCGTTTTAGAATTACTTCGCACGGAATAACCACGGTTTTTCACCATGATCCGATTACGTTCACTCTTCTTTATCGTAGTTCTGATGCTCATTGGTGGTGTATATGCGCCACCGACCACGCAGGCGCAAAGTGATATTCCTATTACCTATGAACGGTATGATGTGGAAATCGAGGTTGCCACAGATGGCTCATTCCTCGTGCGCGAGATACAACAAATCCGCTTTGATGGGAATTTCCGTACCGCCTTTGCAGAAATTCCTCTGGCTTACACGGAAACAATTACTGATGTAATGGTATATGAAGGAGATACTCCTTACCGCGAGGAACGGTTTATAAGCGATGCGGGAGAGTATAGTTGGGAGAATACAGGATCAAACATCGTTGTAGAATGGCAGTATTTGCCAACTTATTCCGGTCTGGTCAAGACCTTCATATTGGAATATAGAGTAGAGGGAGGATTGTGGGTTTATGATGATGAATACACCCTGGAATGGCGGGCAATTCCGGGTGACAGAAGTGGAGTTCCCATAGAAGCATCCGCCATTTCAGTACGATTGCCAACTACCCCTGAAACGGACACCCTGCGATTTGCCGCCTTTGGGGCAGAGTACGAAGCCACTGCCAATGAAGGCGAGGTTCGTTTTGCAGTACAAGAACCATTACCCGATGGAAATTCCTTCCAGGTATTGGTTGCCTTCCCTAAAACAGGTATTACTGCCGAAATACAACCCTATCAGCTCCGTGAAGAACAAGATGCCGTCATTTATCGCTTTGAAGCATTAGACGTAGAAATGTTTATAAGTGAAACAGGGCTTGTAACCATTGAAGAATCCCATCGCATTTCGGTATTGCAGGGGCAGTTACGGCGCGGGGAACGGGTAATTCCTCTGGCATATACAGATGGGATTACCAATGTGCAGGTTTTTGAAGGGGAGGTCCCCCTGACTGCCTCGGTAAGTTTATGCGAGGATTGTTTTACCGTTGCAGAAGAAAATCGGCAGGCAGATTGGATTCGCTACGATGAAGAACGAAATGACATCCGAATCAACGAGCGTGAAGCCGGACAAGCCCGTATTCTCTGGGACGTACCGCCACTGGTACCGGGTGAAGCCACAACCTTTCGTATCCGCTATGATGTACCGGGATTGATTATCAGCGACGAGAGCGGACAACGCTTTGATTGGAATGTCGTTTTTGATACCCGACGGGTCGAAGAAGGGGTGGGGGAGCGTGTATTGTTACAAGAAGCCCCGCCCATTGAATCCGCTACCATCCGTCTCCATCTTCCCAATGGTACTCTGCCGGAAAATGTCACCATAGGGGGTAGTTCAGCCATTCCCCAACCAGACGGTACCATTCTGCTAACCTATGAAGGCACCATTTCCCCCGGTACCGCATGGGAAATTCAAGTAGGATTACCCCCCGATGCTACGACTGTCTCTATTCCTACATGGCAACGTGCTTTTGAAAGCGCACGACAAGCACAAGCCGATGCCGCCGCTCGCTTTGCCCAACAACAATTTGGTTTAGGAGCTGGCGGGGTGATTACACTAGTAGGTGGACTGGTTGGTAGCTTAGTATTATGGTTTACACGCGGGCGGGACCGCGAAGTACCCCTACAAGCCGAGTATCTTAGTGAACCCCCCTCAGCCTTGCCCCCCGGAATTGTTGCCTATCTGGTGGATGAAAAGCCAACCACCAAAGGCGTACTAGCTTCTTTATTCCACCTTGCCACGCTAGGTCTTATACAAATCAGTATTGATAGCGGGATTCGCTTGCAACGAAATCTGGACGAGACCGAACTCTACGAGGGTCAAGAGATGAGTAAGGCTGACGGAACAAGCGTGACCATCCCACGTCACCTCCTTACGCTCTATAACACACTTGCTCCTCATATCCCCACAGATACAGGTATTTCACTGAGTACCGTTTCCGGTTATTTTGTTAAAGTGCTTCCTACTGTTTACGAACAGATGGGGCAAGAAGCCAGCCAATTCTT
>CBKYSX010000623.1:0-3326 GCA_966690745.1 uncultured Ardenticatenales bacterium | reverse complement strand
TGTAAACGGGGATGAGGATACCTACATTGTGGCGCGTACCGAAGCCGAGGCATACGAAAAGGCGCGGGCGCAGTACGGGGCGGATGTGCAATTGGCGCAGGAAAACGATGTGCTGGATACGTGGTTTTCCTCCGGCTTGTGGCCCTTCAGTACGCTGGGCTGGCCCGAAGAAACCCCCGATTACAAATACTTTTACCCCAATGCCGTGATGGAAACGGGCTATGACATTTTGTTCTTCTGGGTGGCGCGGATGATTATGATGGGGTTGGAATTTACGGGCGAGATTCCGTTCCACACGGTCTATTTGCACGGCTTGGTGCGCGCCGAGGACGGTAGCAAGATGTCCAAGACCAAAGGGAACGTGATTGACCCGTTGATTGCCGCCAATGAATATGGCACGGACGCGCTCCGCTTCACGCTGGCAACGGGCAGTACGCCCGGACAGGATATGAACCTGAGCATGGAACGGGTGGAGAGTAACCGCAATTTCTGCAACAAATTGTGGAACATCAGCCGTTTCATTTTGGGGCAGATGGGCGAAGGTGAAAGGTATGATGTGCGGACGCTAGATACCGCACGGTGGGAACGTCTGCCGCTTGCCGAGCGATGGATTATCAGCCGGTTGCATCAGGTGACGGCGGAGGTGACGCGCCATTTCGACGAATACAACTTCGGCGAGGCGGGGCGGGCATTGTACGCCTTCATCTGGACGGAGTTTGCCGATTGGTATGTGGAAGCCGCCAAAAGCAAGCTGGCGGGGGCGGAGGATACCAAATGGGTTCTGCTCTATACGCTGGATAAGACCCTGCGCCTGTTGCACCCGACGATGCCCTTTATCACGGAAACCATCTGGCAATCATTGCCCATCGAAAAAGAAACCAAGTCCTTGATGATTGCGCCGTGGGCAGAGGCGGGGGCGATGGATGAGAGTGCAATTCGCCAATGGGAACGGTTGCAGGAATTGGTGCGCGGGATTCGGAATGCGCGGCAGGAATACAATGTCGAGCCGGGCAAAAAGATTCCGGCGACGATTGTGGGGGGCAGTTATACCGCCGCCTTTGAGGCGATTCGCCCGATTTTGAGTATGTTAGCACGGGTGGATGAGGGGGCGTTGACGCTGACGAACACCCTTGACAGCAAGCCCGCACAATCTGCCAGCATTGTAGTGGGGGATGGAGTGGAAGCCTATCTGCCCTTGGCAGGACTGATTGACCTCGGCAAAGAGGTAGAGCGGCTGACCAAACAGATTGCCGACACCCGCGCCGAGGTGGAGCGGATTCAGGGGCGGCTGTCGAATGAATCGTTTGTGTCAAAGGCTCCGCCCAACATCATCGAAGGGGCGCGGGAACAATTGCGAAACGCGGAGGACCGGCTGAAGACGCTGGAGGAACGGAAGGCGGCATTGGGGTAGAACGGTGTAACGCAGGGGCGCAAAGAACGCAAAGACGCAGGGGAATGAATCATAGAAAGGCAGACTCGCAAGGGTTTGCCTTTTTATTCTGATAGCGCACGGTACGTTTGCGACGGATGCTACGGTTGCTAATGCACAGGATACCCTCCGAACGGAGTAGCATTCGTGGGGTAGCGTTGCGAAAGGGGAAACGGGAGCGGGCTGACGTTTGCCACGATTACCACGATTGCCATTGTTTCGGATACCCTCCTATAGTGTGGCAAACGTGCGTGGGCGGGCTTGCTAAGGTTGCTAACCTTGCTAACGATACGAACACCACCGCCGCGATTAGCAAACGGGGGAAGGGAGCAGGGGGGATGGTAGGTCTGCCGATGTCGCAACATCGGTGTACCATGGTAGAGTCATAGAACGGTGTCAACTACACACCGTATTTTTGGATATTTCAATATGGAGGCTTGATCATGGGAAAACTGATCTACTTTATGCCCGGCTCGTTGGACGGGTTTATCGGGGATGAGCGCGATGGCTACGATTGGTCGGCACCTGATGCGGAGGTGATGACGTTCATCAATGAGCGGCAACGTCCCATTGGTACGCAACTCTACGGGCGCAAGAATTATGAAACGATGGCGGTCTGGGAACATCCGGAGGAGATTCCCGGTCTGTCGCCGACGGAGATAGAGTACGCACACATCTGGCAGGTGGCGGACAAGATTGTCTATTCAAGGACGCTGGAAACGGTTGCGACATCGAAGACACGCCTTGAGCGGGAATTTGACCCGCAG
Organism: uncultured Ardenticatenales bacterium; assembly: GCA_966690745.1. Taxonomy (GTDB): domain Bacteria; phylum Chloroflexota; class Anaerolineae; order Ardenticatenales; family Ardenticatenaceae; genus CBKYSX01. The sequence goes on along the minus strand of CBKYSX010000623.1, from coordinate 1,130 downwards.
ATGGTGCGGGAGTTGAAGGCGCGGTTGTCGCATGATATGACGATATCGGGACCCACCCTTGCCGCCGAGGCAATCCGTGCCGGGCTGGTGGATGAGTATGAAATGCTGATTGTGCCGGTGCTGTTGGGGCGTGGTATACGGATTCTACCCGACGATGTGCGCCTATCGTTGGAGTTGCTGGAGGAGCGGCGTGTGGGGGACGGGTGGATCTATCTTCGCTATCGCCCGCGGGCGTAATAGAGGCAGAGGAAAAGGCAAACGGGAAAATGTCCACCTCGGGCGTTTTCCCGTTTCTCATTTCTCTTTACAGTGCATTTCCAAAGGGGGATCGCTTTTGACGACCCACCTTACCTACCTTACCCACCTTCTGACCATTCTACCTGTAATACTTCTGCCAAATCCCGCAAGAAAACTTTTTCGCTTTCATCCAGAACCACCCCGCCAAAACCGAAAAATTCGCCTTCTTTGCCGGCCTGTGCTACATGTAGGGCAACGTAAAAGAGAGCCTTTTGGTATTCAGCAATCTCTTCCGGTGTACCACGTTCCCTTAATAATGTTGTCGCCCGCCGACAATCTTCCAGCGTTTCGTTCATAAATTGGTCAGGGCTAATCGCACCCCACCTTCGGCGTTGCAAATCCAGCCGATGGCTCAACCATTCCTTATCGGCTTTGCCCGGTTCCATCAAAAGCTGCACAATGCCTGTGCATCGCTCTGCCATTTCATCAAATGCCCGGTCCGCCGCAAGGGCTTCCCGTACCAGATGGGCGGGGTGTGCCACCATCATGGCGGTAGGGACGGTTGCCACCGCCCGCCAGAGGGTAAACCATTCATCATCAGTATAATCACCACGTTCCGACATTTGCTTCTCCCTTCCCTCTGCAACAGGTGTTCTGTATGATGACCATCACGTTACGCCCCATTACCCGCGCCAATTGGCGCGAATGTATCCGCCTGACGGTTACACATGAGCAGAGTAAGTTTATTGTGCCAAATGTACAGTCATTGGCGCAAGCCTACGCCGAGCCGGAACGGATACCGATGGCAATCTATGCGGATGAGGAGATGGTCGGTTTTATCCTCTTTAACGAAACTCCCCTACCCGATGGCTCTTATCGTATCAGTCGGTTTA
>CBKYSX010000622.1:0-3326 GCA_966690745.1 uncultured Ardenticatenales bacterium | reverse complement strand
GAAGTCAAGCAGGCATTGGAATCTGCCTATGAGCAGAAAAAGGCGCAGTTAGACAACGCCGCGCTGGATGCCGCCATTGCCGCCGATACAGTGGATGTTACTGCTCCGGGGCGACCCACCGACATTGGGCGGTTGCACCCCAGCACACAGGTTTTTCGGGAACTCTACGCCACCTTCGCCGATTTGGGCTTCCAGGTCTATCGCTCGCGGGATGTGGAATTGGATGAATACAATTTCCAATTGTTGAACATTCCTAAACACCACCCTGCCCGCGATATGCAGGATACCTTCTATGTAGATGCACCCGAAATGGATGAAGGGGCAATGGTGCTTCGTACCCACACCTCGCCGGGACAAATTCGGGCGATGCGCGAAACGGTAGCACGGGCAAAAGAACTGGGCTACAGCGACGATAATCTGCCGCCGATTCGGATTGTTCTGCCAGGAATGTGTTTCCGCCACGAACAAATCACGGTGCGCTCCAATATCCAGTTCCATCAGATGGAAGGGTTGGCAGTCGGGCGCAATATCACGATGTCCGACCTGAAAGGGACATTGGTCTACTTCGTGCGGCGGCTCTTCGGTCCCGAACGGCGGTTGCGCTTCCGCGCCAGCTACTTCCCCTTCACTGAACCCAGTGCGGAAGTAGACATGGACTGTATGTTATGCAGTGGCAAAGGCTGTCGGCTCTGCAAATATACGGGTTGGTTGGAAATTCTGGGGAGCGGTATGGTGCATCCCACCGTTCTTGAAAATGGCGGTTATGACCCGAAACTCTATTCAGGCTTTGCCTTCGGTATGGGTCCCGAACGGGTTGCCATGCTTCGCTACGGGATAGAAGATTTCCGCTATTTCTGGGCGAATGATTTGCGCTTCTTAGAGCAATTTGGGTGATGCACACTTACCATAAACGACTATTTCAATAACAGGAGAGTACTCCCATGCGTGTACCCTTATCATGGTTACAAGAATATGTAGACGTGCGCGACATTCCCGTTGAGGCGTTGGCGGAACGGCTGACGGTGGCGGGATTGGAAGTCGCGGCGATAGAATATATCGGGGTGCCGGGTCCCACCAGCAAAATTGCGTGGGACGAGGCAACTATTAAGGTCGGCGAGATTATGGCGGTGGAACCCCACCCCAATGCGGACCGACTGCGCCTCGTCACGGTCAAGTATGGCGCAGAGGAACCGAAAACAGTGGTCACGGGTGCGCCCAATGTGCGCGAAGGGCAAAAGGTTGCCTATGCCACCACCGGTGCCACGGTGCTGAACGGCTACTCGGAAGCAGGGGAACTGATTACGCTGGAACCCAAAAAACTGCGAGGCATACTTTCCGAAGGCATGGTCTTGTCCGAACGGGAATTGGGCTTATCCGATGCCCACGAAGGCATTTTGGATTTGCCCGCCGATGCGCCGGTAGGGGCTTCTCTGCAATCCTATATGGGGGACATCATTCTTGAGATAGAATTGACCCCCAATCTGGGACGCGCCCTTTCGATTCTGGGGGTGGCGCGGGAAGTCGCCGCCCTTTATAACCGCCCCGTGATGGAGCCGAAAATGACGGCGGTTGGGTCAGGGCGTTCTGTACATCAAGCGGTGAAAATTGATATTCAAGTGCCGGACCTCAACCCCCGTTTCACCGCCACCCTGATTCGGAATGTGAAAATGGGGGATTCCCCCGCCTGGATGCAACGCCGTTTGCGGCAAGTTGGGATGCGTCCGATCAGCAACATTGTAGACATCACCAACTATGTAATGATTGAAATCGGGCAACCCCTACACGCTTTCGACTATGACAAATTGGTGGAACGTGCCCGCGTCAGTGGCGCAGATATTCCGACCATCATTACCCGCCTTGCCGAGCCGGGTGAAACGCTGACCACTTTGGACGGGCAAGAACGCAAGTTGCGTGCTGAGGATATTTTGGTTTGCGACACAGCAGGAATTATCTCTATCGCGGGGATTATGGGGGGTGCCGAAACGGAAGTCAGCGAAACAACCAAAAATGTTCTGTTGGAAGCGGCGGCATGGGATTACATCTCCACGCGGCGCAGTTCCAACCGCCACTTGCTCTACTCCGAAGCGGCGTACCGCTTCGGGCGGGGGGTACACCCGGCAATGGCATCGCGTGGCAATTTGCGGGCGGCGCGAATGATGGCGGACCTGGGGGGTGGCGAATTGGCGGAAGGAATTGTGGATGAATATCCGCGCCCCGCGCCAACGGTGGTCGTTCCTCTAACCGCGTTGGAAGTCAACCGTTTGCTCGGCACATCTCTGACATTAAGCGAAATTACACGCTTATTAGAACGGTGTGCTTTCAATGTAGAACGGCAAGGGGATACCTTGATGGTCACGGTTCCCGACCACCGGTTGGATATTGAAATCCCCGCCGATTTGGTGGAAGAAGTGGGGCGGGTCTATGACCTCGATAATTTGCCCAACACGCTGATTGACGAAGAAATGCCTCCTGCTCACGATAACCGCGCATTGGTATTGGAAGAGCGGATTAAAGATTGGTTGAACGGGGCAGGGCTGACCGAAACCATCTCCTATTATTTGACCGAGCCGGAACAGGAACGCCGCCTGTATGTCGGTGCGCCTGATGCGCCGAGTACCGATGAATCGGCTTTCGTGCGCCTTGCCAACCCTTCGACGCAAGACCGCCGCGTGTTGCGCCGTACTCTTGCGGTTAGTACGATAGAAAATCTACAAACCAACCTGCGCCATCGGGACCGTGCCAATCTCTTTGAAATCGGGTTGGCATATCATCCCCGGCAAGGAAACCTGCCTCGCGAAACCCGTTGGCTGGGAATTGGCATGACCGGTCCCCGTTCGGCGACCTCATGGCACAAAGAGGGGGCTTCGGAGAGCGACTATTACACCGTTAAAGGGGTGATTGACGAGCTCCTGCGTCATTTGCACCTGACTGAAAGGGTGCAATATGTAGCGGGGGAGTATCCCGCGTATCAGCCCGGACGCTCCGCGACCCTGTTGTTGGATGGCGACCCTATTGGGGTGCTGGGGGAATTGCACCCGTTGGCGCGGCGTGCCTGCGACCTGCCTGACCAACGCATTGCAATGGCGGAAATCAACCTTGAAAAATTGATTCCTGCCGTGCCGCAATTGTTCAAATTGAATCCCGTTCCCCGCTTCCCCGCCACCATGCAGGATATTGCCCTGATCGTGCCACAATCAGTGGAAGCCAGCCGTGTCGAAGCCGTGATTCGTGAGGTAGGGGGCGCGGCAGTGACGGATGTGACATTGTTCGAGGTCTATCAAGGGGCACAGGTAGGCGAGGGCAACAAAAGCCTAGCCTATGCTCTG
>CBKYSX010000621.1:0-3329 GCA_966690745.1 uncultured Ardenticatenales bacterium | reverse complement strand
GTCACCAACTTCTTCGTGGATGATGTCGCCATTGATGCCACCGCAGGCGGAGCCTGTTCCGCCCCGACGGACATTGGGTGGTTGACGGTCAGCCCGACCAACGGCAGTACGGCTGGCGGCGGCAGTACCCCTGTCACCCTGACCTTCAACAGTGCGACCTTGGCACAGGGCACCTACACCGGAACCCTGTGTATCGAATCCAACGACCCCGATGAAGCCCTCGTCACCGTGCCTGTCACGTTGAATGTTGGTCCGCCCACCGCGATTGACCTCAGCACCTTCTCCGCCCCGGTCTCCGGGATTAACCCCGCTGACCTCGCCGCAGCAGGGCTGTTGCTCCTTGCGGGCGCGGCTCTCATCCTTCGCCGTAAATAAGTCTTACCCTGTCTAACCAAAAGGGGTGTGCGTGAAAACGCATACCCCTTTTTCATTGATGGAGGGTTGTCACCATTGAAGGGTTTATGGTAAAACATAACCCCCCCCCCTTCAAGGATTATTATGCTCTCCACTTTCATTCTCGGCGGTGCCCAAACCGACTTTGCTATCAACTGGACCCAACAGGGCAACTCGATTTACGACTTGCTTTCGGCTTCAATTCTTTCCGCTATTGAACAAGCCAACCTTCCTCCCGCGGATATTCAGGTGGCGCATGTTGGTAATTTCACCGGGGAATTGTTTGCAGGGCAAGGGCAACTGGGCGGCATGGTGACTACTATCTTCCCCGAATGGGCAGAACTCCCCGCCAGCCGCCACGAAGCCGCCTGCGCCAGTGGCAGTATTGCGATCCTCTCGGCAATGGCGGACATTGAAGCGGGGCGTTACGATGTGGCGTTGGTGAGCGGGGTGGAGATAATGCGGAACGTTTCCGCGCAAACGGCGGCAGAGCATTTGGGCGCGGCGGCGTGGCGCGGGCAAGAAGCGCAGAACGCTCAATTTCCGTGGCCCTATTTGTTTAGTGAGATTGCGGACGAGGTGGATCGCCGCTACGGATTGAACTATGACCATCTGATGCGGATTGCCGAAATTAATTTTGCCAATGCCCGCCGTAACCCCCATGCCCAGGCACGAAAATGGAGCTTCCCTGTCGGAAGTTTTAGCGAAAATGAGGAATTGAACCCGATTGTAGAGGGACGGCTTCGTAAGCAGGATTGTGGACGGATTACGGACGGCTCTGCCACTGTTATTCTTGCATCAGAAGCTTATACCATTGACTATGCGAAATCAAGAGGCATTCCTGTAGAAAAACTGCCCCGTATTTTAGGATGGGGACATCGCACCGCACCCATGCGCCTGACAGATAAACTTACCCGTAGTGAAGGCAACCCTTACCTATTCCCCCATCTACGCCGCGCCATTACTGAAACCTACCAACGAGCGGCTCTGCCCGGACCATCAGCCATAGACCTGATCGAAACCCATGATTGTTTCACAATTACTGAATATATCGCCCTTGACCATATCGGGTTAACCCCTCCCGGCGAAGCATGGCGGGCGATTGAAAGTGATACTATTGGAATCGAAGGGGATATTCCTGTTAATCCAAGCGGTGGTTTACTGGCGGCGGGGCATCCCGTAGGGGCAACCGGGGTTCGTATGATGCTGGATGCCTACAAGCAGGTCACCAGGCAAGCGGGGGATTATCAAATTGAAGGGGCGGAACGGGTGCTTACCCTCAATATTGGCGGCAGTTGCACGACCGTTGTAAGTTTTGTTGTTGGTGTGTAAGCACATTTCTGCTTTCAAAAACGACGAAACCGGTTAAGCCGCGTCTTTTGCCGGAAAATGATGAAAATTCTGTCATGCTTTGACTGTTATTTTGCCATCTATTATTCATAGAGTTTTATACAATAAAACAGAACATATATTCTATCAAAATAGAGGGGTTTATGGCTTTCAACACTGCTTGCCACGAATTTCTACCGACCGGGTTTGACCCGTTAAACCATGTCTTAGACGGTGGCTATCCGATAGGCGCAATAACGGCTCTTACCGGAAATGCCCACGCAATTAAAACCGTTGCCCTTATTGCACGAATCGTCGCCGCCAGACAGGGCTGGTTCACCGCCTATCTCCGCGTGATCGAGATGGGCAATCATAGCGACCCCGCTTTTCCCTTACGGTTATGGTCTACGGTGAGTATGCTTTTTATGCAAGGAACAGAGATGATCGTTGTAGAAGGGGCATCTCCTGCTCATCTCCGCGCCCTTCCCCGTTCGTTGTCAGGGCTGGTCCAACGACGCAACCGTCTCCTGCTCGTAACTATGAGTCAACCCGCCCCGCGCCGTACCGCCTTATCCCTAAACTTTACACCTAAAGGGTGGCTCTACCGGCGGCAACAAGTATATGCGTATCGCACAATGGTAACGGTACGTGCCTCCCGTTTTACGCTACCATGCAAAACGATTACACTGGAAATTCCGGTGCCTCCTCATGGAGGTCTGCCATAGTCACGGGAAACCCCCGAAAGAAGCTATTGAAATGCTATGATGCTGACCCGCCGCCAATTTCTTCGTGCGACAACCGCAACCCTTTTTGCAAGCCCTGTGTTGGTGGGGCTATATGCGTGGCAATTGGAACCGCGCTGGGTTGAAACGGTGTATCGTCCTCTCCCTGTTCACAATTTACCCGCTATGTTGTCAGGGCGCACCCTTGTGCAAATCAGCGATTTACATATTGGCTCCCGTTTTGATTGGCGGATGTTCCTGCCTGCATTGGAAGCAGTTGCCGATACGACCCCTGATATTGTTGTTTACACGGGGGACTTTGTAACCTATGACGACCCGACTCAATTTGAGCAACTTTCCGAATTTCTACCCTTTGCGCCCATGGGAACGCTTGGAACGGTGGGGGTGTTGGGCAATCATGATTACGGGCGGTCATGGTCACAACCGGAGGTCGCCAATCAGGTCGCACAATTGGTCGAATCGCGTGGTATTGCCTTATTGCGAAATTCACTGACCGAGATTGAAGGGTTAACCATCGGGGGCATAGATGATTTTTGGGGAACCAACTATGCCCCCGAAGCGGTTACTGACCGTCTGAGTGCCGACCACCCCGCACTCATTCTATGCCACAATCCTGATGTAGCAGACCAGCCGGTATGGGGTAACTTTCGCGGTTGGATTTTAGCGGGGCATACCCATGGGGGACAGGTGCGTCCCCCTTTTCTACCGCCGCCCTTATTGCCCGTAGAAAATAGAGCGTACACCGCCGGGGTCTTCCCGATGGCGGACGGACGTACCTTGTACATCAATCGCGGGGTGGGGCATCTCTGGCAGGTGCGCCTGAATGCACGCCCGGAAATCACAATATTTACGTTGGAGCCTGCT
>CBKYSX010000620.1:0-3338 GCA_966690745.1 uncultured Ardenticatenales bacterium | reverse complement strand
AGATTCCATGCCATACCTTCTATAAGGTGTGACCCGCCCCTACAAAAAATTCTGCCGTTCTTTGTGTCCTTTGTGTCCTCTGTGGTGAATTTGTCGTTTCCCGCGTCCTCCATCTTGCATCCCGTCCGTACGGCAGGGCGAAGCATCCGTCACGCCCCACGCCCACCCGTCAACCATCGCCATCCATTCCCCAATCCCGTCACGTAACCGACATGGGCGGATGCTGTCGCCCCTACCATTCTCCCCTCTCCGCGACGGAGAGGGGGTCGGGGGGTGAGGTTGCGGCTTTCCGCTTTCTGTTGCTATACTGCCCCGCATGACCCTCCATTTAGAGCAGTTGATTCGGGATATTGAGCAATTGGGGCAGAGCGCGGCGGCGGGCGAACGCGGCACCTATCTGGATGGGGCGCGGGAATTGCTGGTGAACCACGATGAAAGCCGCCTACGGGAGAAAGTGGAGCGGGAGGTGGGGGATGTCAATCAACGCAATTTTGAGCGGCTGTTGATTCCCAACCCCATCGAACACCCCGCCACACGGGTCGCCGCGCCCGAAGCGCCGCTTGCCTACACGGTGATTGCCGCCGATGGCTCCAATGTGCCGCCCGACAGGGAAAACCCCGCCTATTACTATGTGCTGAATACCGGGCTGGTGACGCTCCGCTACGGGGACGCACCCATGGCGGATATCCGCGCCCACGCCCAACTCTACTACAAACCCGCCGATTTGTATTGGGATGAACGCCGTCTGATCCCGATGGATGCCACCCGCCTCAGCCATTTGATGCGCGTGGAAGAGATTGCGGTTCTGCCCGATCTGGCAGAAATGGTCGCCCCGCCTTGTGTGGTGATGGTGGACGGGCAGTTGGTGATGTGGGGCTTACAGAACGAAAAGGCGGATCGCTGGGGGTTGATGGCGCGGCTCAATGATGCCTTCGGGCGGTTGCGCGATATGCGGGTGCCGATTGTGGGCTACATTTCGGGGACGGCGAGTTTTGAAGTGATGAACATGCTCCGCCTCTATCTCTGCCCCACCAGCCCCGCCACCTGCCAGACCTGTTCGCCCTTCGGTCCGCCGGAGGTGGCGTTGTGCCACCACCTGAACGGAGTACGCGACCCGTCGGTGATGTTCCGCCATCTGGAGGTGAATGAACGCGGTGCGCTGTTCGCCAGCCAGGCAACGATTCTGAACGGGTATGACGACGACCACCGCATCGCCTATTTCTATTACAATACCGGCGATGAAATTGCGCGTATCGAAGTGCCGCGCTGGGTCGCCGACGACCCTGATCTGTTAGAATTGGTGCATGGCGTGATCACCGACCAATGCCAACGCACCGGGCAATGGCCCCCCTATCCGCCCGTTCTGCACGAGGCGCATGAGGCGGCAGTGATTTCGACGCAAGACCGTGTGAATCTGCAACTGCTCATCGAAGAATACCTGCAACGGAACGGACAGTTCGCGCCCTTCCGTCCCGCGAAGACCTTTCATAAGAAGTTACGCGGAGTGTAACCCGAGACAGAAAGCAGGACGCAGAAAGCGGGAACGGCGATCTCACGCAAAGTGTGCAACTCACATAAGCGTAGCGAACAAAGCCGCAATACATTGTTGTAGGGGCGGGTCAGGGCATGGCGATACCTCCAACATACACCTGTTGACCCGCCCGCCGTTGGAAATGGAATCGGTGGGGATGTAGGGGCGAAGCATCCGCCCGAATCGGTTACGGGGTAGGGGTGTGGCATGGATGGCGAAGGTGGACGGGCGGGCGTGGGGCGTGACGGATGCTTCGCCCTGCCGTACGGACGGAACGCAAAACGCAGGATGTTTTAGCTGTTCGCCAACGCCAACCGCACCGCCTGTGCGTCGGTCAGCGTTGCGCCTTCGGCGTAGGCACGTTCCCACGCGACGGGGGCAAGGGCGCGTTGCGCGAGGTGCAAGGCACGTTCAAGGCGGGGGTGGTCGGCGACGGCGACAGGCATACCCAGCACATCGCGGCGGGCAGTGCTAAAGCCAAAGAGCCGCGCCGACACGGTAGGGCTACGGTCAGAAATACAGCCCGCCAGCCCTTCCACCGCCTCGGTGATGCCCCCATTGTAGCCAATGCCGTTTGCCAGCATCAGGCTCTGGCGGTAATGGCGAATCGCGCCGGGGGTATCCCCCGCCAGCCACAGCGTTGAGCCGAGGCGCACCTGTACATTACACATGAGCTGTTGGTCGCCGATATTTTCAAAAGTAGCGAACGCCTCCCGTAACAATCGTTCTGCCTCGCCAAAATCACCCCGGTCTGCCGCCAAATCCCCTAAATTCAGTTGCGCCACTGCCGCCACCCATGTTTCGCCGAGGCGTGTGGCGATGGCGTAACTTTCCTCTAATTCCGTCTGTGCCTGTATGGGGTTGCCCAAATCGCGGGACATGGCTCCTGCGCCCAACAACACCAACGAAATCCCCGATTCATCCCCCACCCGTTGATAGACTGCCAATGTTTGATGGTAATAGTCCATTGCCCGTTCAAAATCATTCTGCTGGTTCGCCATATTGCCCAGATTGTGCATCATCTGCGCCGCCCCCACATCATCCCCGACCTGCCGGTAAAGGTTCAGACTGGATTCAAAATAAGGAATCGCGCTTTGCATATCGCCGCGTCCGTCCGCCAGCAAGCCCAATTTCCGCAAAATATCGGCTTTCCCTGCCGTACTGTTGCTTTGATCATAGAGCGTCAGTGCCTGTTGATACCACCCTTCGGCTTGAAAATGGTCACTCTGGCGGTATGCCAACAGCCCCGCCCCCGCAAACGCATCGGCAAGCATGTCCGGCGCAACATCGGGAGGGGGCTGGTGTAAAAAGGTTTCCGCCCATTGCCGCCCTTCGTGAACCTGTCCCCGCAGATACCAGAACCGCGCCAATGCCGCCACCAACCGCAACCCGATGGCTTCCGCCCCGCCGGTTGCCGCCCACGCCAACACTGCCCGCATATTATCCCCTTCCGCCGCCAGCCGTGCCGCTTCCTCCGCCTGATTGCCCCCCACGCGAAAATCATCGCGCCGGACTTCTGCCATCGCCACAAAATAGTCTGCCATGCGTTGATGCAAAGGCTCCCGCTCCACTGATTCGATTTGCTCATGGGCATAGGCACGCACCATCGCCAACATCGAAAAACGGGTCTCGTCGCCCACCACCTGCCGTTGAATCAGGCTGTGATCCAGCAGTTGCTCCAACCCTTCCAGAATCGCAGAGCGTCCCGCCGATTCCACATCACAAACCGCCACTGCACTCTCGACCGTCCAGCCATTGGCGAACATACTGAGGCGGGCAAAGAGCGTTTGCACCTCGGGCGGCAATT